>NZ_DJDC01000178.1:0-18946 GCF_002430855.1 Acinetobacter sp. UBA5934
GAGATCCACGGAAGCAAGTCATAAGGACTTACTTCCGCTATAAAAAATTAATTATGGTAGTGAGTTACGAGGTCAACTTCATTTTTTGAACCAATCACCACAGGTACACGTTGATGAAGGTCAGTAGGTTGAATCTCTAGAATACGTACGCGACCCGTGGTAGATGCACCACCTGCCTGTTCCATCAGCATGCTCATCGGGTTTGCTTCATACATTAAACGTAGACGACCGGCCTTTTTCGGATCTTTAGTGTCATATGGGTACATAAAGATACCGCTACGGCAAAGAATACGGTGAATATCACCCACCATACAAGCGACCCAACGCATGTTAAAGTCTTTTTCACGGGGACCTGTTTTCCCTGCAAGCAATTCATCGATATAACGTTTTACAGGTTCTTCCCAGTGGCGTTGGTTAGAAGCATTGATCGCATATTCTTTAGTATCTGCTGCAACCTGAATATTTTCAGAAGTCAGTAAAAATTCTTTAGATTCTGGGTCAAAGGTAAAGAATACAACACCCGCACCAACAGTCAGTGCCATCATGGTTGATGGACCATAAAGAACATAACCTGCAGCGGCCTGATTGGTGCCAGCTTGCATGAAGTCTTCAGCTTTGGTCACTGCATTTTTAGCAGGCAAAATAGAGAAAATTGTGCCGACACACATGTTGATGTCAATGTTGCTTGAACCATCAAGAGGATCAAACAGAACAAGGAATTCACCATTTTCTTGGGCAGGCGTGAAATCATCTAGTTCTTCTGACGCTAAACCGCCGACATGAGGATGAACTTTTAGCGCATCAATTAAATAATCATTGGAAATAACATCAAGTTTCTTTTGTTCTTCACCTTGAACGTTTTCGTGTTGTGCACTACCTAGCACACCAGCCAAAGCACCTTTTTGCAATAATTGATCGATGTCTTTACATGTATTACCAATTGTTTCAATAACTTGAGCGAGCTCAGGTGTTAGATTCCCGTTTTGTTGTTGTAAATATTGGGAAAGGGTGAGGTATGACATGACAGGAAAACTCCAATTAGAAAATGATAAAAAATTATCAAAAGAATATGGGCAACTATTTTAGATGAGAATGCAGTAAAAGAACAATTAAACTCGACTATTTGTCGCGATTTTACTCTTGTAAGTTTTGTGGAAAATGCTATGTTGAGGTTTATAGGTTATGGAAAACGTGATAGGAGCACAGTTATGACAACGCAAAAGTTTGATGCGACTCCAACGCCAAATGAAGCTATGAATTTAGAGGATATTTCTGTCGAAAAAGTGAAAGAAGCATGGAAAGGTTATGAGGCTAAACCTGAATACAAAGAATTCAACAAGCACGATCTGATTGAATCCATGCAACATCCAAAAGAAGAAACGAATGAATCTGAGAAGGTTTAAGGTTCTGAGTAAAATATAAAAAAGCGCTCAACTTGAGCGCTTTTTTATGAGAACCATTATTTGAGTAATGGTGGAACTGCTTCGTAGTTAATTTCTACACGGCGGTTTTCTTTCCATGCATTTTCATCATGACCTGCATTAATCGGCATTTCCTTACCATAACTTACCGCTTCCAATTGGGTTGCAGCAACGCCGTTGGTAATTAGGAAGCTTTCTACCGCTTTAGCACGACGCTCACCCAAAGCCATGTTGTATTCACGTGTGCCGCGCTCATCGGTATGACCTGTTAAAGCCACTTTTGAGTTGGCATTGGCTACAAGGAATTGAGCATGTGCCTGAAGAGTTTGATAGTCTTCATTCGACAGTTCACTGCTGTCATAGTCAAAGTGAACCACACGTTTAGCTAAAAATGCTTTATTCGCAGCAGTGACACCTTTAGAAGAAGCACCTGCCAGGTTTTGTGCATTTAAAGCTGCATCTTCACTTAAACCTTCAGTACTTACGGTGGTGGCTTCACTCGGGTTTTGTCCTGCCTGAATATCAGTGGCAGGTTTACGGCTGGCACAACCTGTCATCACCAAGGCAGTTGCCAAAATAGGAAGCGCGAATAATTGAACTGCTTTCATCTTTATCTCCATGATTATCATTACTTTAGATTAATAAAATTAATTTGAGAAATTGTTATTTAGGCGCCCAGGCCGGTTCACGAACCTCGCCCTGTTCACTTGGTAAATTCATGCGGAAACGACCATCTAGTGACATAATCGACAATAAACCACGATTTCCTTCACGGGTTGCATAAACCACCATTTGACCATTTGGCGAGAAACTTGGTGACTCATCCAGACTGGTTGGGGTAAGAATATTAGTAATACCGCTGTTGATGTCCTGAATGGCCACTTTATAGTTACTGCCACTTGGACGATGGACCAGAGCAATTTTCTTGCCATCTGCACTTAAGGTACCACGGGCATTAAATGCGCCACGGAAGGTTAAACGCTTACTTGTGCTATTGGCAAAACTATAGGTATAGATTTGTGGTGAACCGCCGCGGTCAGAGGTGAAAATAAAAGATTTACCGTCTGGAGCATAACGTGCTTCAGTATCGATGGCACTGTCATTGGTCATACGCTGGAGTTCACGTGTATCCAGATTCATTTGATAGATTTCAGGATTGCCATGCATCGAAGCTGTAAACAGCATGCTCTTGCCATCCGGTGAGAAGCTAGGAGCACCATTTAAACCGCGGAAGCTGGCCAGTTTTTCACGTTTTCCTGTAGCCAGATCCTGTACATAAATGGCTGGACGTTTGGTTTCAAATGAAACGTAAGCAATTTTTTTCGCGTCCGGTGTCCAGGCCGGTGACAAGATAGGATCACGGGACGTCAGAATGGTTTTTGGCTGTTCACCATCGGTATCGGCAATTTGTAGAGTATAACGCTGTTCTGGTGTTGCGGGGTTGCGCAGTACATAGGCAATACGACCGCTAAAATCGCCTGCAATTCCGGTCAATGCCTGATAAATGGCATCACTAATCATGTGACCAGCTTGGCGAATACGTGAAGTAGGTACAGTCAATAATTCATTTAATAGATATTGCTGTTTTTCTACATCATAAAGCTGATAATGAACTTCAAAACTGCCATTATCCGTGGCTTTTACTGTACCTGTTACGACATAAGGCACACCGGCAGCTTTCCATGCCTCGGCATTTGGAGTATTCATACTCGCTGTTGCAGGGAGGTTCTTTGAAGCGCTACTAAATTTACCTGAACGATTCAGGTCATTTTCGACGATTGGATAAATACTTTGATCATTATTAAAAGGAATAATGGCAATTTTTGGCGCTTCTTCAGGTGCCTTAGCAATTTCCAGATGCAATTGTGCATAGGATTGCGTGGCGAATACTGGGCTTAAAGCGGTCAAAATGGTCAGGCAAAGTAGATGTTTACGCGTCATTTCCATCATCTGCTACGTACTCTAAAAAATATAAATTATTGTGAATTTGCTTGTGTCACATAATGGCATGATTTTGAATGATTGGAAGCACATCATGATCACTAAACTGTTATAGGACTGTGAAAAATGAATAAAATTTTAGCTTTTTTATCGACTGTCCAGTTTAAATGTCAAAAAAAGCCACATCAATCAAAATTTGATGTGGCTTTTATTTATCTGGCCGTAAAGCTGGAAGTAAAGGTTCTCGCTTCACGACGCGCATCGGGATCTGAAGGCATTGGATAAGGTGCAGCTGCCCGAACGGCGGCTTCTACACTGGCTTTCATGTCGGGATCACTTGAGTTAACAATCACGGATTGAACCGAACCGCTATCACTTAAAGTCACACGGGCAGTTGCTTTTTGACCTGATGAACCACTCGGAATATCCCATGCACGTTTGATTTTATTTTCAAAATCACGTTTTGCAGTTGAGGCAATTTTCTTTGCTTCAGCCTTTTGGGTTGCCGCTTCTTCTGCCGCCTGTTTAGCAGATGATGCTCTGGCTTCTTCTACGGCACGCTCACGTGCTTCCGCATCTGCTTTTGCTTTATTGGCAGCGTCCGCTTTAGCTTTATTCGCTGCATCTGCCTTGGCTTTTGCATCAGCATCAGCTTTAGCTTTATTTGCAGCATCAGTTTTCGCCTTCGCAGCAGCGTCCGCTTTTGCTTTATTGGCCACATCGGCTTTTGCTTTATTCGCTGCATCTATTTTAGCTTTTGCAGCAGCATCCGCTTTGGCCTTGTTAGCCGCATCGGCTTTCGCTTTTGCAGTAGCGTCCGCTTTTGCCTTGTTAGTCGCATCGGCTTTCGCTTTTGCAGTAGCATCGGCTTTGGCCTTTGCGGCAGCTTCAGCGCGCTGTTTATCCGCTTCTGCCTTTCTTAACGCATCCGCTTTGACTTTTTCTACTTTCGCACGTTCAGCCTGATCTGCTTTACGTTTAGCATCTGCTTCCGCTTTTGCAGCAGCATCAGCCTTGGCTTGAGCCGCAGCTTTTGCATTGGCTTTTTCAGCTGCCTCAGCTTGGGCTTTTAATTTATTGGCTGCAGCAACTTTTGCATTTTCCGCAGCTTGTTGCTCAGCTTTTTGCATTGCTTCAGCAGCAGCTTTGGCTTGTTGAGCCGCTTTATTGGTATCAGGTTGTTTTGGTGCCGGTGTCGGAGGTGTAGGTTGAGTAACTGGAATAACCGGAGCAGGTTCCGCACTTGGCTTGGCTGTTTGCTGAACCTGTTCAGCGACTTTTTCATGCGTAGTTTCTGCTGAGTCCGTCTGCTTTAAAGGTTGCGGCGGCAGTAAATCTTCCGGTTTAACTAAAACCGTCGTGATCTTTTTGGGAGGCTCAGGTGGTTTACTCATACCTAAAAAAAGTAAACCAGTCATTGCCACCACATGGACACCGATAGTAAATCCAAGCGCAATCGTTTTTTCTTTAGATTGTGGCTTTGTGAGATCTTTCATAAATTATTTTAATGGCTCAGTCAGTAAACCTACTTGAGTTAATCCTGCATCCTGTAGGGCAGACATGAGTTTCATGACTTCACCATAAGGACGAGATTCACTGCCGTTAATCAGTACACTCATTTGTTTTTTCTGTTCTGAAGCTTCACGTTGCGATTCAGTCAGCACAGCTTTTAATTCATCGAGAGTCAACACGTCATTACTATGTGATTTATCTTCAAGTTTAATGGTGCCATCTGTTTCAAGCGTGACAATGGCAGGGCGGTCTTCAGCCTGCATGGGTGTGCCATTGGCTTGAGGCAAATCGACTTTTACTCCGGTCGTAATCATGGGTGCAGTGACCATAAAAATCACCAAAAGCACCAGCATGACGTCAATATAAGGGACGACATTCATGTCACTTTTTAACGGTTTTTTAATACGCTCGAAGCGTCCGGAACGTTGAATCGCCATCAGTCATTTTCCTGTGTAGAACCCACAGTTTGACGTTGTAATAGCGCCACCATTTCTTCAGCAAATAAAGCACGGTCTGAATAAACTGCTTCACCTTTTGCGGTGTAATGGTTAAAGGCCAACACGGCTGGAATGGCTGCAAACAGGCCAATTGCGGTTGCAATTAATGCTTCGGCAATACCCGGAGCAACGGTTGCCAGTGTAACCTGATCGACATCTGCCAGACCAATAAAGGCATTCATGATCCCCCAAACCGTACCGAACAGGCCGACATAGGGCGCAACTGAACCAATGCTCGCCAAGGCACCCAAACCTTGTTCCAGATTACCCTGGTCACGGCTTAAGCCAACGCGTAACAGACGTTCTGTGCCTTCAATACTTTGCTGGGCCGGCGCATTGCGTTTTTTAAGTTTTAAAAATTCACCCAGGCCTTGATAGAAGATATCTTCCAGACCGACACGTTTGGAATTGAGCTGGGCATTGTTATACAGGGTATTTAATTCGGCACCCGACCAGAAAATTTTTTGAAAATGTTGATCATCGGCCTGGGCTTTTTTATAACTCATATGTAACTTGGCAATCAGATACCAACTATATAGTGATGCCAGAAGCAGCAGCAGCATTACCAGTTGAACCACAGGACTTGCTTGTAAAATAAGATCTGATACGTGTAGCGAAGATTCTAGTTGTGTTGCCATAGTTACAATGTGCCAATAAATTTTTTTAGTCTTGTCCTAATTCTTTCAGAATTAGTGTACGGATTTCTTCAGGAAGTCGTGTTGGACGCATGCCGTCTACACTGATACATGCCAATTCGACTTCACCAGATGCAAGCATGATTTCACCACGATAAATATTTTGTTGCAATACAAAAGATGTCGCTTTACACGAAACTACACTCGCTGTAACAGTAATCAGGTCATCCATCAGGATAGGACGTGAATATTTCACGTTAATTTTATGCACGACAAAGTTGTAATCTTTTTGATGCCAATAATGACTAACGCCTGAAGCACGTAGCCATTCAGTACGGGTACGTTCCATAAAACGAATATGGTTTGCATGATAGACAATGCCGCCTGCATCAGTGTCTTCAATATATACACGAATGTTGAATTCGAATTTATTGGCCATGGTTATGTCTCATTTTTTAGTTCAGTTCTATGGAGTTAGCATTACTTTTAGCGTGATAAAAAACCTTCGGAAGATGACGATTTTTTCGCTAAGAGTCAAGCTGTGTAACGCGTTGCAGTTTAGCATCATGAGATTTGAGTCCAATGGCACAAGGTTTCAAATGAGATCTATTCTGTATTCAATCCACAAAAACTTCAGATATAAAAAAGTGAGCAAAGGATGCTCACTTTTTGAAAAAATGTACTTTATTTTTTTGCAGCTTGCATCTTTTTCCAGTCGGCCTGTACCTGTTCGGCGACTTTCGGATAATCCAGAATGAAGCGCACATGGCTTTCTACCCCGGTTTTTAAAGTCGCATTATCGACGATAAATAACGGGTTATGGTTAGGTGCAGCTTTCGTCATGTCTTGATCTGCAGGTGTTGCGCCCAAAAAGACAAACAAAGACGGCATCAGCTGACCATAATAGGCAAAATCTTCACTGGCGCTGGCATTGTTGTCCAGCACATGCAGTTTGTCTTCGCCATTCACCTGAGCAAGTGTCGGTTGCATCAACTTGGTTAAGGTTTTGTCATTGGTGGTCACAGGCGCGTATGGCGCAATTTCTATTTTGGCAGTCACATCATTGGCTGCGGCATTATGTTCGACCATTTTCGGTAAATTTTTTAAAATGCCCTGGCGAACATGTTCACTATTGGAACGAATAGTACCGACCATATTTACCTGATCGGGGATGACATTACCCGTGGTTCCACCGTGAATACTCCCGATACTCACCACGCCCATGCCTTGGGTCAAATCTGCATTACGACTGATTAAACTTTGCATGTTGTTGATCATTTGTGAAGATGCATAGATTGGGTCACGGCCGAGCCAAGGCATAGAGCCATGTACCTGTTTGCCATTCACTTGAATGCGCAAATGATCGGCACTGTTCAGAATCGCGCCATCTTTATATAAGATATTGCCGCTTGGCATACCTGCCATTACGTGCATGCCAAAAATGACTTCCGGTTTAGGATTATTTAACGCACCATCGGCAATCATTTTACGTGAACCGATTAAATGACCTTGGCTAAAGTTATCGATATCGGCACCGCCTTCTTCAGCCGGTTGGAAGACGAATACCACAGTCCCTACAATTTTATCTTTATTGGCTGCTAAGGTTTTGGCTGCGCCCAATAACATGGCGGTATGAGCATCATGTCCACAGCCGTGCATGACATGAGTTTCTGCACCTTGATAAATGGCTTTGGCCTTACTGGCATAAGGAAGTCCAGTTTTTTCTTCAATCGGCAGGGCATCCATATCCGCACGGAGTGCCATCACTGGACCCGGTTTTGCCCCTTTAAGTACACCAATCACACCTGTTTTGGCATAGCCTTTACGCACTTCAATGCCATAAGATTTTAACTCTTTTTGTACCAGCTCAGAAGTTTTGAATTCCATATTTCCAAGTTCAGGATGTTGATGAATATGTTCACGAAGCTTAATAGTATGTGCTTCAACATTTTTAACAGAATCATCAATCCAGTCAGCAAGGCTCAGTTGGCTGCAAAGGACAAAGGGAAGGCAAAGAGAGATCTGCTTGTACATGTTCATATCTTGAGAGAACCTTAAGAGTTTGAAATAGTTAAATTGATTCTCTAGAGTTGCATATTGTCGTAAATTTAACCAAAACCCTATTGGTATGTTAAATATACTTTTAAGGTATAGCGCATTTTAGTGATTGGAATATAAGGTTTTTATTTATATATTTACTTTGTAAATTTATGTATTTTAATTTGAAATTAGCTTCTATAAATTGTAGTTGTAACCGCTAATTTTCCGATCTTTAATCCAGAGATTTAATTCGATTCAATTTATTATTAAGTTATTACAGCATAACTAAACATTCGAGATTCAGATGAGTCGCTTTTTGAAATATATAATTATTTTCGCCTTGGGGTTTGCACTCTGGAATTATTGGCTGAAACCGGATAAAGGCATTTCAGATGCGGCTGATTATCAAACTGTAGAGGGAGTGCAGCAGTTCAATGGTTACAGCATGACAAATTTGCAGCCTTATACGGGAGAATTTCGGGTTTTATCACGGGAAGATTATAGTTTTGGGCGTGAATCGGAAATTAGCCCTGTCGATTTTGCTTTGGGATGGGGAAGTATGACCGATCCTGCTGTTTATAAGCAGTTGTCGATTAGTCAGAGCAACCGCTGGTATTATTGGCGTTATGAAAATGCTCCACCTATTCCCGTCAATGAAATTTCAACGCATAGTGCAAATACGCATTTAATTCCTGCCTCGAAACAGATTGCCAAGCAGCTGAAAGATATTGATCAAGATGATTTGATTTATTTAAAAGGTCAGTTAGTGGAAGTCAAAGCACAAGATGGATGGACATGGCGGAGTTCTTT
This sequence comes from Acinetobacter sp. UBA5934, assembly GCF_002430855.1. Classification (NCBI taxonomy): domain Bacteria; kingdom Pseudomonadati; phylum Pseudomonadota; class Gammaproteobacteria; order Moraxellales; family Moraxellaceae; genus Acinetobacter; species Acinetobacter sp. UBA5934. The sequence goes on from NZ_DJDC01000178.1 coordinate 8,857, forward strand.
AAGTCGGGAAGATACAGGGAATGGTGCGTGTGAGTTGATATTGGTGGAAGAGGTGAGGGTGATTTCTAAGTCTTAGGTTTTTATGATTTAACATTAATTATATTTAAATGTGCTTTAATTTTAGGGTGGGGAATTTGGCTAACCAACAAGAAAATTCAGATTTAGTGATTCAATTGCCATGGACTGTTTCTCAGCAGCCAAATGTACAAACGATTGTTTTACAACAACCTGCTAAAACACACATGGAGTTGAATGCTTCAACAGATAAAACAGCCATTTCCTCTTTTGCACTTTCAGTAGTGATTGCTCTGATTTTAGGTGCATTGGCGACATGGTTAGCATATTGGTTTGGTGTTAGAAGTTTTGTTTTAACCAAAAGATCTTTTGATGTCGTATTGGAACAAATAGTTTCAAGTAGGCAAGAAGCGGAACGTCTTCATAAAATAACAATGGAACAAATTTGTGCAAATATTGAGTCCAACAAAGAAACATCAAAAAACCAATTGGAAATAATGTTTAAAGATTTGCATCTAAAAAGGACTTTAAATATTTTTGAAAGTTTACGGAATGAATTTTCAACATTCTTTAGCTTATTAGGTGACGAAATTTTAAAAATATTTAATTTTAGTGATCGCTTTAATCAAAAGTTTAGAGGTGGTTTGCATATACGAAATGCAATAGCTCAATTTGAAAAGTATCCTGAAATTTACAATCAGTATATGGAACTGAAAAATAAAAGATTTAATCTTAGAAATACCATGGAGAGAATTAATATTTTGTTAGATCAAGATGATCCAAACCAAGTATATATTTCTGATAGACTAGTAAACATTTTCGAAGGGTATGATAAAATTTCAGATGCTGTGTTTGACGGTCAAGGACTTGAGCAAAATTTTATAGAAGTTTTCCAACAAGATACAAAAACATTAAAAATTGCTGTAAATAAATTGATGTCGTCGGAAATGCAAAAATTAAGCAGTAGTGCTCTTTAATTGATTTAATATAAGTACTAATAGTCCGTAGAAAATAAGGGAGATTAAATCTCCCTCAAAAGTTATTAATCACTTCTCTTTCGGCTCAGGCGGTGTCATCCCAAACTGTAAATACGCCATATTGGTCGCAATACGACCGCGTGCAGTACGCATGGTATAACCTTGCTGAATCAGATACGGCTCAATCACATCTTCCAATGTACCTGCATCTTCAGCCATTGCCGCAGCCAAAGCTTCTACACCGGCAGGACCACCATCAAAACGCTCAAGCAACATACTTAAATAACGACGGTCTAAAGTATCTAAACCATCTTTATCGACATTCAGCATATCCAGTGCACGTTGCGCCATTTCTTGAGTCACTTCACCCGTACCTTTGACTTGAGCATAGTCACGCACACGACGTAATAAACGGTTGGCAATACGCGGTGTACCACGGGCACGACGGGCAATTTCTTGGGCACCATCAACAGTCATGGGAACATCCATTAAACTGGCAGAACGTGACACAATATGAGTCAGGTCTGCAACTGAATAAAACTCTAAACGCTGCACAATACCAAAACGGTCACGCAGTGGAGAGGTGAGTAAGCCGGCACGCGTTGTTGCTGCCACCAAGGTAAATGGCGGTAAATCCAGTTTGATGGAACGTGCGCCCGGGCCTTCACCAATCATGATATCGAGTTGGTAATCTTCCATTGCCGGATACAGAATTTCTTCAATCACGGGGGAAAGACGGTGAATTTCATCAATAAATAGAACGTCACCTTCTTCCAGATTGGTCAGCATGGCTGCCAAATCACCGGCACGTTCCAGAACAGGACCAGAAGTGGATTTTAAATTCCCACCCATTTCCCGGGCAATAATATTGGCTAGTGTGGTTTTACCTAAACCCGGTGGGCCAAAAATCAGGGTATGGTCGAGTGCTTCGCCGCGGCCACGGGCTGCGCCAATAAAGATTTCCATTTGCTCACGTACCACCGGTTGACCAACATAGTCATCCAGTGAAGTGGGGCGAATGGCACGATCAAAATGATCTTCGGGTTTTTCAGAACCACTGATGAGACGGTCTTGCATATGTGTTTAATCTATCTCTTTACGGTCATTTGAGGTGGATTAATTCACAGCCTCAAGAATCTATTAGGTTTTATATGCCTTTGTGTAGGCAATTTTCACTTTTGACTGGGCAAAAGTGACAAAACCCATTTGTTAAACTGATGCTACATCCTTGTAGCACAGTTTAACGGCGACATCCATGTCGCCAAAGTGCTAGCAAATTTTGGCTGAAAATTTGCTAATAAGTAGAGAGCTTATTTATTCATCGACTTTAAGGCTGCACGGATAATGTCACTAGCTTCAGTAAAGTCCGCTTTAACGGCATTAATCAGTTTTTGTGCTTCGGCAGGTTTGTAGCCTAAAGACTGTAAGGCCGCTTCCGCTTCTGCCAGAGCAGAATTGCAGGTAAACTGAATTTGTGGCGCTGTTGAATTGGTCGGAACATTACCTGCAGACATGGCTTTAAAGCGGTCACGAAGTTCAATCATCAAACGTTCAGCAGTTTTTTTGCCTACACCCGGTACTTTAACCAAGGTATTCACATCTTCATGTTCAACGGTATGAATCAGCATTTCTACACTTAAAGTCGATAGAATACCCAGCGCCATTTTTGGACCCACGCCGTTGACTTTCAGCAGGGTACGGAAAATGGTTTTCTCTTGTGCATCTAAAAAACCATATAGCAATTGAGCATCTTCACGCACGGCCAAATGCGTCCACAGCGTTACTTTTTGTCCTTTTTGTAACTGGCAAAATGTAGAAAGCGGAGTATCCACTTCATAGCCCACACCATTTACATTTAACAGTACTGTCGGTGCTTCTAAAGCAAACACTTCACCAATGAGACATCCAATCATTTTAATTTGTCACTTCATCTATCGTTCGTTGCATAGTAGTGAGCATTTGTCATAAAGGCAAAATGCTCACGCTTAAATCTTTAAATTCTGCAGAAATTTTGGTTGGAATATCTGCAACATCTTTACATCAAACCAGCTTGATTGCCCTGTAACTCTTGCGACAGGTTATAGGCCTGATGGTCTGAAAATTTAGAGATAATGTCCAGCACCTGCATAATATTTTCATAATGATTATTTTGAAAATTCACACCGGCACGTTGCAGCATCGACATCAATCGCTGTTCTTTAAAGTTCAAGGTTTTATGCGGCGTGGTCAGCGGGATAAAGGCATCTAAAATGTTTTGTAGACTTTGATGGGCAATAATTTCCAGACCAGCCTTTTGCGGATGTTCAAAAATCTTGTCACGCGCCAAGTTCTTCGCTCGGTCAATACCATGTTCAATATCTTCAGAACAATATTGCAATAAGCTGCCTTTAAGTTGTCCCGACAAAATTTCATAGTGATGTTTGGCAAATGCCGTGGTCACTTCATCCACCAGTCTTTTCATCACCCGGCCACGCAGGGCGGCAATTTTTTGCTGCCAAGTGGTGGTTGGTATAGACAGTTCTTCCGGTCTGCCATAATCCGCAATCAGGTCGAGGAAAATCGGTTCCACTTCTTCATAAGAGAGCATATTTAAAATAATGCCATCTTCCAGATCAATCAGCGCATAGCAAATGTCATCGGCGGCTTCCAGTAAATAAGTCAGCGGATGACGGCAATACTGATAATCTCCCAACTGGATCAGTCCGAGCTGTTCAGCAATTTGCTTTAAAATCTCTTTTTCAGACTGGTAACAACCGAATTTTGCCCGTTGATTGGCCGGACGATCACCTTGTGAGGCAATGGTTTTAGACAGCCAAGGGTACTTTAAGTAAGCCCCTAAGGTTGCGTAAGTTAGGCGCATACCACCATCATTGGGATGATAGTCAATTTTGGTCAGTAAGCGTAAACCTTGGGCATTGCCCTCAAACTGGCGTACATCGGCCTGTTCTTCCGGAGTCAGTTTTTCCAGAAAATTGCCATGTGAAGCATCGTCAAACCATTCGCGAATCGCGTATTCACCAGCATGTCCAAAAGGTGGATTGCCAATATCATGTGCCAGACAGGCGGCCTGAATAATAGCACCAACATCGGCGGGGGAAATCCACATAGGAAGTTGGTCTTTAATTTTTTCAGCTGCCAGCATGCCCAGTGAGCGACCAATACACGACACTTCAAGCGAATGGGTTAAACGGGTGTGAATACCATCGTGTTGGGTCAGCGGATGAACCTGAGTTTTACGGTTAAGCTGGCGGAAACTTTGCGAAAAGATAATGCGGTCATAATCTTTGTGGAATGGGCTACGTGCCTGTTCTGAACTTTGTTTTTTGCTACCAATACGAACTGTCGAAAGCAGTTCTAACCAACGCATTTGTTCCATTTATCGTTATTCAGTGATGACCTGAATGCATCATGCCAAAAAAAAGTCCAAGCGACTAGGGCAGGGCGACATGATTTGTCTTTCTGATAAAATCAGCCCTACAGATGGATTTAATTCAGATTATGTCAGTGGGCCGACACTAAGACTTTTATTGAGATAAATAATAAGATTCAAATGTGATGCTACAAAGAATCTCAAATGGGGAGATTAAGAATAAACTCAAGTCATTACAATTATATTTAGAAACAAGATAGTGAACGCTCAAATTGCCACAAGATTCAAATTTTTTATATGAAAATTAAAGTATTCCTGAGTATTCTTTAATGAATACCTGCCACATTCATGAATTTCTATCTAGCTGATTTGGTCAATACACAGTAGAATATGCGCTCTCTCTAAGTCACATTGGCGGTATGGTCCAATAGACCTGCCCGTGGAGCCAAAATCAGCATGTTTATCGTGGCCGGTGCACCAGCACACTCTTCTTTTAAGAAAACTCAACTCTTAAACCGTCTCGCGTCAATGAGTTCTGTTCAATCAATTGAAAGTCAATGGATTTATCTGTTTGATCAAGCGCTCAACGAGCAGCAGCATCAATCTGCATTACAACTATTAAATGATGGTGCTTCTTTTGAAGTTCGCCAGGCAGCAAGTGATGAAATTCAGATTCTTGTAACGCCACGTTTAGGCACGATTTCGCCGTGGTCTTCTAAAGCGACTGATATTTTTGCCAACTGTAATACTCCGATACACCGCCTAGAACGCGGTGTTTTGTTTACTTTAAAGGGTATTTCTGAAGTATCGAATGAAGTTAAACAGGTTTTACATGACCGTATGACTGAAAGCGTGTTCAATCATATTGATGACGCTGCGGCTTTATTTGTTGAAACTGCACCAAAACCTTTAAATAGCATTGATATTTTAGGTCAAGGTAAAGCAGCACTGGTTAAAGCTAATTCTGAATTTGGTTTTGCCTTGTCTGATGAAGAAATTGATTATTTAACCGCAGCATTTAACAAGCTGGGTCGCAATCCGCACGACATCGAACTGATGATGTTTGCTCAAGCCAACTCTGAGCATTGCCGTCATAAAATCTTTGGTTCTGAATGGACTATTGATGGCGAAAAACAGCCATTATCATTGTTCCAGATGATCAAGAACACTTATAAAGAATCTCCAACAGACGTATTGTCGGCATATAAAGACAACGCTTCTGTGATCGTGGGCTTTGACACGCAGCGTTTCTATCCTAAAAAAGACAGTGAAACCGGTCACCACGTTTATAAATACAAGAGCCAGGCCGCTCACATCCTGATGAAAGTGGAAACCCACAACCATCCAACAGCAATTGCGCCATTTGCCGGTGCTGCGACCGGTTCAGGCGGTGAAATCCGTGATGAAGGCGCAACGGGTCGTGGTGGTAAACCGAAAGCAGGTTTAACCGGTTTCACTGTGTCTAACCTGAACATTCCAGGCTTTGAACAGCCTTGGGAAGAAAATTACGGCAAGCCATCACGTATGGCATCACCACTTCAAATCATGATTGAAGGGCCATTAGGTGGTGCTGCGTTTAACAACGAATTTGGTCGTCCTGCGTTAAACGGTTACTTCCGTACTTTCGAACAAAACGTCAATGGTGAAGTGAAAGGTTTCCATAAACCAATCATGATCGCCGGTGGTTACGGTAACATCCGTCCTGACCATGTTGAAAAAGATGCGATTCAACCGGGCGACCTGTTAATCGTTCTTGGTGGTCCTGCAATGCTGATCGGTCTTGGTGGTGGTGCAGCATCTTCTGTAGATAGCGGTAAATTGGGTGAAAACCTGGATTTCGCTTCTGTACAGCGTGAAAACCCGGAAATGGAACGCCGTTGCCAGGAAGTAATTGATGCCTGCTGGCGCATGGAAGATTTCAACCCGATCGTGTCTGTACATGACGTTGGTGCGGGCGGTATCTCAAATGCCATGCCTGAGCTTGTGAATGATCACGAGTTAGGTGCAGTGCTTGATCTTCGTAAGATTCCTTCATTAGAGCCAGGCATGTCGCCAATGGAAATCTGGTCGAACGAAGCACAAGAACGTTATGTATTGGCGATCCGTCCAAGTTCTTTAAGCCTGTTTGAATCTCTTTGTGCACGTGAGCGTTGTCCGTTTGCAGTGTTGGGTGAAGCAACTGAAGCACGTCACTTAACTGTTGAAGATCCATTGTTTGAAAATAAAGCGGTGGATATGCCAATGCAGGTGATGCTGGGTGGTACACCACGCATGAGCCGTACTTTTGAGACCATCGAACGTACAGGCGATGACTTCACCGCTGCAAATGTTGATTTAAAAGACGCAATCTTCCGCGTTCTTAAAAACCCGACAGTTGCGTCTAAATCATTCCTGATCACCATCGGTGACCGTTCAATTACCGGTATGGTGGCACGTGACCAGATGGTCGGTCCTTGGCAAGTTCCTGTAGCGGATGCTGCAGTGACAACTACAAGTTTAGTCGGCTTCACTGGTGAAGCAATGGCGATGGGTGAGCGTCCACCGGTTGCATTGTTAAATCCTGCCGCATCTGCACGTTTGGCTGTGGCTGAATCAATCTCGAACATCATGTCTGCAAAAATCGAGCAGATTAGCGACATTAAATTGTCTGCAAACTGGATGGCTGCTGCCGGTCAACCGGGTGAAGATCAGGCATTGTTCGAAGGCGTAAAAGCCATCGGTATGGAAATGTGTCCGGCTTTAGGCATCGCGATTCCAGTCGGTAAAGACTCATTGTCTATGCGTACCACTTGGAATGATGAAGGCGAAAATAAAGCCGTAACATCTCCAATGTCTGGCGTGATCACAGCATTTGCACCGGTGACTGATGTACGCAAAACTTTGACCCCTGAACTGAAAAATGAAGATTCAGTGCTGGTACGTATCGATCTTTCCAAAGGTCAGTTCCGTCTAGGCGGTTCGATCCTGGCGCAAGTCTATAAAGCGATTGGTTCTGTAACACCTGACGTTGATAGCTTCGATGACTTCAAAGCCTTCTTTGCTTTGGTTCAAGACTGGAATAACCGTGGCTTGATCAAGGCTTACCATGACATCGGTGATGGCGGTTTGTTAGCGACTGTTGCAGAAATGATGTTCGCTTCACGTTTGGGTGTAGCTCTTGAAGATCAATCGACTGAAGCTTTATTCGCCGAAGAAATTGGTGCTGTACTTCAAATCGCAACTAGCGATTGGGCAGAACTTCAAGCAGAAGCTGCAGCATCTAGCTTAAAAGATGCAATTTCTGTAGTAGGTACAGTAAACAATTCTGACCAATTGTCTATCAATGGTTTAGTGCTTGAACGTGCTGACCTGCAAGTGGCTTGGACTGAAGTATCACATCAAATTCAACGCTTGCGTGACAACGTTGAAACTGCGGATTCTGAATTTACTTTAATTACCGACAAGAACCACAAAGGTATTATTGCTCAGCCGACATTTGACCTAAATGAACCGGTTGAAGCGCCGTTTATTAATTCACGTCGTCCAAACATGGTGATTTTGCGTGAACAGGGCGTGAACGGTCATGTAGAAATGGCTGCGGCATTCGACAAAGTGGGCTTCAACACTGTCGATGTTCACATGAGCGACTTGCTTGCTGGCCGTATCAGCCTGGATGACTTTGAAGGTATTGTGGCTTGTGGCGGTTTCTCTTACGGTGACGTCATGGGTGCAGGCGGTGGCTGGGCGAAATCAGTCTTGTTCAATCCTAAACTGCGTGACCAGTTCGAGAAATTCTTCCATCGTCAAGAAACCTTCTCTTTGGGTATCTGTAACGGTTGTCAAATGTTGTCGCAATTGGCTCCGCTGATTCCGGGTGCGGATGCTTGGCCACGTTTCCACCGCAACACTTCTGAAGTGTTTGAAGCGCGTGCGGTTAACGTTCGTGTTGAAAAATCTCACTCGATTTTGTTAGATGGTATGGAAGGTTCGATTTTACCAATCGCAGTTGCGCATGGTGAAGGTCGTGTGGTTGCGACTGAAGACAAAATTGCAGCGTTAAATGCAGGCAACCAAGTCAGCCTACGTTATGTAGACAGCTTCGGTAATCCTACCCAACAATATCCATTGAACCCGAACGGTTCACCAGAAGCGATTACTGGGGTGACGTCGAAAGACGGTCGTGCAACGATTATGATGCCGCACCCTGAACGTAACTTCCGTGCAATCCAGCATTCCTGGAAGCCTGAGGAATGGACTGAAGATGGTGCATGGTTACGCATGTTCCGCAATGCACGTAAGTTCATTGGTTAATCTTCCCTAAGATGCTAAAAAAGCCACCTTCGGGTGGCTTTTTTATTTTGTACTTATTTTTAATTTGATTTTTATTTCTCCCGCTGGACTTGGTTTGGATTTTGCTTTTATATTGGAGTGAAAAATAATTTGTGTGTTTTATGCACAATGATGATGCAATATAAAAGAAAGATGGTTTACTCAATATAAGTTCAGGATTGAATCTCTAAGTGAGGTGACACAATGCCAAAAACTGTGACATATACTGAATAGCCACCGATTTTGTAGACACCTTTTAGTTAGATAAAATGGCTAATTAACGAGGTGCTTATGAGCAGTAAACGATACCCTGAAGAATTCAAAATTGAAGCAGTAAAACAAGTCACTGAGAAAGGTCATAGTGTGGCTGAAGTTGCTACACGTTTAGGAACCACTACACATAGTCTGTATGCTTGGATCAAACGTTATGATCCACAGCAGCCCAAGACAACAGAATCTAGTGATCCAACTACAGAATTAGCGAAATTAAAAAAAGAGCTGCAAAGGGTCACTGAAGAAAGGGACATATTAAAAAAGGCCGCGGTGTACTTCGCAAGCCAGTCCAAATGAGGTACGCCTTTATTCGGGACAACCAACATATATGGTCTGTTCGTCGTTTATGTTCAACGTTAGATGTTCATCACAGTGGTTATTACGCCTGGTTAAAGAAACCTACCAGTATAACTGCGAGGAAGCGGCAACAGCTTTCAGGATTAATTAAACAGTTCTGGTTGGAATCTGGCGGAGTCTACGGTTATCGCAAGATTCATTGTGATTTGAAAGACGTTGGCGAAAGTTGCGGTATCAATCGAGTACATCGACTCATGAAGGCGAATGGTCTCAAGTCACAGCGTGGCTATCGCAAACCTAGAGCTAATGTTAGTACTCCATCGATTGTGGCTCGAAATACTTTAGACAGACAGTTTAACCCCACCCAGCCCAACCAGTTGTGGGTGACTGACATCACTTATATTCGCACTCATGAAGGATGGCTGTATCTTGCAGTAGTAATCGACCTATTCTCACGGCTAGTCGTTGGCTGGTCTATGAAGTCGAGAATCACAACAGATCTGGTTTTAGATGCTCTACTGATGGCTTTGTGGCGAAGAAGCCCAAAGAACAAAGTCCTGATTCATTCTGATCAAGGTAGCCAATACACCAGTCATGAATGGCAGACATTTCTCAAGCATCACAACCTTGAAAGCAGTATGAGCCGGCGTGGAAACTGCCATGATAATGCTGTTGCTGAGAGCTTCTTTCAGCTGTTAAAGCGAGAGAGGATCAAGAAGAAAATCTATGTGACAAGAACTGAAGCAAGGTCGGATATCTTTGAATATATAGAGATGTTCTATAACTCAAAACGCAGACATGGTTCCAATGGTCAGCGTTCTCCATTAGATGGACTGCCACCACTCTCCTA
>NZ_DJDC01000113.1:0-2879 GCF_002430855.1 Acinetobacter sp. UBA5934
ATCAACCAGTAAAAATCCACACAAGTTGTTCTTCATAATCTCTTAATGATCTTTCTAATACCTCGTCAGTATTAGAAGCTGGACTTCGATAAACCTAACAACTCAGCACTTCGTGCTTCGTTCTTTTCCGTCTATCTCGTCGGGATGCAGCGTATTCTATAGAGTTTTTAAACCAAAGCAACCCCAATTATAGAATTTTCTATAATTTTACTTTTGAGTGTTTGTTTTTTAACCCAGGAGGCTATTTTTAGCATGTTTTAAGACAATTTTGAGGGTTTTTTACACAACGAAACATTCATTTTTTAGATCATCTTTACCATTTTAATTTTAGTTATTTTCCCTTAAAACAATAAAACCAGCTTTATGCTGGTTTTACTTAAATTAATTGGCGTGTTCTGCTAGCCATGACATAAACTTCTGCCGTTCAACTTTATTTGATTTTTGCCATAATTGAATCAGTTGTTGATCACCAGTGGCTACTGAAGCTGGCTCTATAGAAGTAACTCCTGCTACCTTATGCAATGCCGCTTGTGTATAGACAGGTGCTGGCTGGTTTTCCAACGTTGTTTTCTTTTGAGTTAAATCTGTAGTTCTTGAAAATATATTTTGTGCCAACCAAGGTTTTTGTTCTGTATTTGCGCCTGTCTGTTGAACCAGCATGACATTATTTTTATCAAACAATGCCACTATAGGCTGTTCGGCATATTTCTTGGCAGCTTCAAAATTCGCTGGTGCATTGACCAAGCCCAGTCGATATTCTCCACCATCTTGCAAAACAGGTGTGGGAATAGTCACCACCGCTGACTTCACAATATCGTGTTCACCATTTAAGTGCTCAAAATACTGACTGTAACGCACGCTAATATTACGAATAGCTGCATCGACTTTATATTGATTGTTCTTGGCGCGAAATAAACCCGTATTCACTTCCTGATCATTCACCGCTAAAATTTTGATTTCTTCTGGTGCTGAAATAGTGACTGCTGAAAATGCCGTACCACTTACCATCAATGCAACCGCAGCAAAAGTTAATTTTAAGCTCATTTCACTATCATTTCTTTGATTGTTAAAATTTAATTGCAATATGCAATGAATAAATGTCAATTTTATGACAAAGCCATTTTTAATACAGCTGTGTTTTCAATACTTTGTTGAGATAAGCTTTGCAGCTTAATTGATTTATCTATCATTACTTTAACAATAAAAAGAGTGCCGTTTCAGCACTCTCTTAACTTTACTTAAGTAAAACACTGATCAGTCAAATCTTTTAAAGCGAATACTATCATCTAGGAAGGTTTTTTCTCCTGCCGGTGCTTCAATCGATCCAAATACCAATTCGGCACGTAATTTCCAGCTTTCGGGTATATCAAAAGTAGCGGCCACTTCAGCATCAATCACCGGATTGTAATGCTGCAATGAGGCCCCGATATGATGTTCTGCCAATGATGACCATACAGCAAACTGAGCAATACCAGTAGAATGTTCTGACCACGCCGGAAAATGCTCTGCATATAAAGCAAATTGCTTTTGTAACGACTTTACCGTTTCTTGGTCTTCAAAAAATAATACCGTGCCATAACCTGCTGCAAAACTGTCAATTTTTGCATTGGTCTTTTCAAACGCATCTTCTGGGACGACTTTACGCAATGTTTCACGCACGATATTCCAGAACTTCTCATGCGATGCCCCATAAAGAGTGACCACACGTGAAGTTTGTGAGTTGAAAGCTGAGGGACTGTTACGTACAGCATCTTTAATAATATCTTCTATTTGATCTGCTGTGAGAGGAACATTTTTACCAATTGCATAGATAGTACGGCGTTGTTTCATATGTGCTAAAAATGACATGAGCTCACCTTCTTTGAATTGTAATCAGCATAATGAGAACAAATTGATCTTATGTTTATTTTAGGAGCACTCACTCATTATAAAAGTGACATTGTGTTTTTATTTATAGAACAATTTTATAGCAACATGCTTTTTGATTTAAAATAAAAAAACACCCAATAAGGGTGCTTAATTACTACAGCAATAAAATTAACTCAAAATTCTAAATCGTTCAGTATCCTGAGAAACCGGTTTTAAGTCTGCTTCTTGTTCAATGGAACCAAAAACCAGTTGTGCTCGCAGCAACCAGGATTCATCAATATGAAAATGTTGTGAAACTGCAGCATCTATACTGGGATTATAATGCTGCAGACAAGCACCGATGCCTGAATCAGCCAAGGCCGTCCATACTGCATATTGTGCCATACCCGATGTCTGTTCCGACCAGATTGTAAAATCTTGCGCATTAAAAGGAATTTTCTTTTGCAGTTTTTGAATTGTGCTCTGATCTTCATAGAAGAGCACCGTTCCATATCCTGCCATGCATTGATCTATTTTCATTGCTGTACCATCAAATACATGTGCCGCGGCTAATTTACGTTGCACCTCTTTGACTATTTGCCAAAATTGCTCATGGGAATCACCAAATAACACCACAATTCTTGAACTTTGAGAATTTAATACAGATGGACAGCTTCGCACGGCTTCTTGAATCAATTCCGCCAAATAGGCCTGACTGAAATGGACCTTTCTTCCTAAAACATAAATACTGCGACGTTTTTTTAATTGATCGACAAAAGTCAGTTCATTTACCTCTTCAGCAGCTCTTTTTTTTAAATTTAAATTCTTTCGTGATATCTGCCGTAAGGACATAACCAATTCTCTGTAATAATGCCACAACAGTACTCCCCAATAAGAATGCTAAAGCTTTTAAGATTTTCTAATATTCTAGCGGTTTATAAGTCTGTGCTTTGGATCTGAGATCTTTGAATGTTGTTTTTTAAATCAAACAATTATCACTAAAACAACAAACTCCGCATTTAGCGGAGTTT
>NZ_DJDC01000113.1:3155-22763 GCF_002430855.1 Acinetobacter sp. UBA5934
GCTTCATCAAACATTTCAACTTGATTAATCGCATTTTGACCAGTACCGGCATCGACAACTAGCATGATTTCATGCGGTGCTGTGGCATCAATTTTTTGCATCACGCGTTTTACTTTGGTCAATTCTTGCATTAAGTGACCTTTGTTATGCAAACGACCGGCTGTATCAGCAATCAGCACATCCACACCTTTAGCACGTGCGCTTTCGAAGGCATCAAAAATCACTGAAGCGCTGTCTGCCCCATGACCCTGGGCAACCACAGAAATATTGTTGCGTTCGCCCCAAATTTGTAATTGTTCTGTTGCTGCCGCACGGAAAGTATCGCCCGCAGCCAACATAACTTTTTTACCTTCGCCTTGTAAGCGTTTTGCCAATTTACCAATCGTGGTGGTTTTACCCACACCGTTAACACCCACCACTAAAATTACAAATGGGGTTTTATTTGGATCGATATGTAAAGGCTTAACGCGTGGTGCAAGCAATGCCACCAATTCTTCTTGTAAAGCCTTATACAAGGAATGTGAATAGATTAAGTCACCACGTGCAGTACGTTCGGTTAAATTGGCAATAATGGTTTTGGTTGCATCTACACCAATATCTGCCACCAATAATTGCTCTTCTACTTCTTCCAGCAATTCGTCATCGATTTCTTTACCACCAATGAGAATATTGACCATACCATCGGCAAGGTTTTTACGGGTTTTCGTTAACCCTTCTTTCATACGGCTAAAAAAGCCACCTTTAGGCGTATCGTCTTGCTCTGTTTCATTTTGCTCTGTTTCTGTGGCTACAGGCGCAGAAACGGAAGCTTGCTCATTTTGAGTTTCAACAATAGGGATATTTACCGCAGGTAAATTCGGTAAAGTGACATCGTCATCCCCGATATCAGCATCAATCAAAAATTTATTTTGCCCATTAGATTGCTGTTGCATGCCGAATCCTTGAAAAGCATTGCGTTAAAAAACAAGAATTCTAGCATAGTTTTGTCAGGCATTTCTCGGTAGACATTGAACACAACAAAAACCAACAACTTAACCTTTGCTTTCAAACAGCAGTTTCTGAAAAATGATCATAAATATAATTTATTAATGGGGTAAATCTTGTGCTCAAACGCAACTACCCACTTTTTTTAAAGCCGTCTATTTTTAAAAGTCATCTTTTAAAGTTCAGTCTGGCTTTATTGATGCTTCAAAGTGGATTGGCATATGCAGAGACACGCAGTGAATTGGCACGTACCACCTTTGAAACTACACTCAAAAACGGTTTAAAAGTCATTATTCGGGAAGATCATCGCTCCCCTATGGTGATGACGCAAATCTGGTACCGGGTGGGCAGCAGTGATGAATCTGGAAATGTATTAGGAATCTCTCATGTCCTGGAACATATGATGTTTAAAGGCACGCAAAAAGTTCCCAATGATGAGTTTACCCGTTTAAGTCGCACCTATGGTGGAAGCATCAATGCGGCAACTTTTACCAATTACACCAATTATTATCAGCTTTATCCTAAAACCTATTTACCGATGGCTTTAGAGCTTGAAGCAGACCGAATGAGCAATCTGCTATTACGCCAGCAAGATTTTGACCCGGAAATTAAAGTCATTATGGAAGAACGGCGTTTACGTACTGACGATAATCCTACAACACTGGCTTTTGAACGGTTTAAATGGATCACTTATCCAACCAGTCACTATCGGCAACCGGTGATTGGCCATATGAAAAATCTTCAAAACATTCAGCTTGAAGATGTCAAAAAATGGTATCGCGACTGGTATAGCCCGAATAATGCCATCCTGATCATTGTTGGTGATGTGGATTCTGAAAGCACTTTATTGCAAGTACAGAAATATTTTGCAGATATTCCTGCCAGAAAAACGCCGGTACGCAATGACGTCTTAGAGTTCGACCATATTGGTTATCGTCATATGGAGCTAAATTTTCCGGTTAAAGTGCCGAATCTGTTTATGGCCTGGAATGTTCGATCACTGGTCACAGCAAAAAATCCGCAAGACGCTTATGCATTAACTATTATCAAAAACGTATTAGACAGTGGAATTTCTTCACGACTGCAAGATCGCTTAGTTCGAGACAAAAAAATATTGACCGCAGTCAGTGTCTCTTATGATCCTTATAGCCGCGGAGACAGTTTACTCAGTATTTCTGCCTTACCCACCGATGGGGTGAGTTTGCCAGAGGCTGAAAAAGCTATACAAGCTGAAATTGAATTGCTCAAGACCGAGTTGATTAAACCTGAGGAAGTCGAGCGGGTAACGGCTAAATATGTCTCCAATTTGGTTTATAGCCAAGATGACATTGCCGGGCAGGCCCGGATGATCGGCAATCTGGAAATTAACGGTTTAAGTTTTCGCCTGATGGATGAATTACCGAGACATTTTGAAACTGTCACCCCTCAAGATATCCAACGTGTGGCAAATGTTTATTTTAGCCGTGACAATCTCAGCACTTTATATCTTTCTCCTGAAAATAAAACCCAATAGTGAAATTTGCCATGTTCAAGCTGCATTCCCTTGTTATCTTCGGCTCCATGATCTGGGCTCAAACAGCAATGGCTGAGGTCAATTTAAATACCCTTACCGATGACAACCCTACCCAGCTCAAATCCATTGCTGTATTACAAAGTTTAAAAATCACCAACCCACAAAATCAATTTCATGCACCTTATGTGCATGACCTGAAAAACAAATATCAAGTCCGCACATTATTTGTAGAGTCAAAAGACCTGCCGATGGTGGATATTCAGCTGACCTTTAATGCAGGTTCGGCACGTGATGAAGAAATCGCTCCCGGCTTGCATGGCTTAGCCAATATGGCGGCAAAACTGATTGATGAAGGCACAGAAAAATATACCGCCAATGACATTGCCAGTGCATTTGAACGTGTAGGAGCTCAATTTAGCGCGCAGGCATACCGGGATATGTTCATTGTAAAATTACGCGTGTTATCCGACCCTGAAAAACTTGAACCTGCTTTAGGCATGCTGCTGGAAGTGTTAAATCATTCTAGCTTTAAAAAATCCAGCATTAATTTGGTACTAAGCAATACTCAAGTTGGACAAAAGCAGATCCAGGAAAGTCCGAGCAGGATGATGGGTGTTCAGTTTTATCGCGCTTTGTATGGTAAACACCCGTATGCAGAACCCATTCCAGGCACACAGCGCAGCATCAGTAAAATTACCCCAGAACAGCTCAAGCAATTTAGTAACCAATTTTTAGTGGCACAAAATATGAATATTGCCATTACCGGTCAGCTCACTCCAAAACAGGCACAACAACTTTCTGAACGTATTGCGGGTAACTTAAAACAGGGAGAGAAAGCCAAAGCGCTGGCTCAACCAGTCGACAAATCAACATTTGATATCCGCCACATCAAGTTTAATTCCAGTCAAGCTCATGTCATGATAGGGCAATTAGGTACGACACGCTTTGATCCGGATCGACTGGCGCTGGAAGTGGCCAACCAGATGTTTGGCGGGAGTGGTTTTAATTCGATCTTGATGAAAGAGCTTCGGGTGAAACGGGGTTATACCTACGGCGCTTATAGTTCATTTTCATTTAGCTTGGCCCCGGGAACTTTTAGTTTGAGTTATTCCACCCGGCAGGATCAACTGTTCGACAGCATACAGGTCGCTCATCAGGCTTTGGTCAATTTTATCAAACAACCAATTGACCAGAAACAGCTGGAGGAAACCAAAGCCGGTATGTTACGCGCCTTTCCAAATAATTATAGAAGTAATGCCAATATCAATGCACAGTTAGGCTCAATAGGTTTTTATCACCAGCCCTCTGACTATCTGAGTAATTATCCAAAATTATTAGAAAAAATTACTGCACAAGATGTTCAAAATGCCATTCAGAAACATCTGCATCCTGAACAGCTCACCATCATCGTGGTGAATAACACCTTAGATAAGCCTGCGTTAGAAGCGCTACTGAAAAAAGATTTAAATCCGCAAAATCCTCCAAGTACACCTTCAATCGAGCAAACTTCGAAAACAGTTATTGCTCCGGTTGCAAAGGAGGTAATTGATGCGCCTGCCTCATCTCCAGATGATGAGCCTGCATCAATTTAAAATACTGGGCATAAGGAATCTGATGTTGTTGCATCAGCTGTAGAGCCATTTCCTGAGTATCTGGATAATTGGCTTGGGCGGAAAGTTGCACTACATTTTCAAACTGTTTAACTGTAATAGGCCGATGTAATGCAGTAAAAGCAAGAATCAAGATAATGGCAATGATTGTAACGATGAATCCGTTATAAATGTCTTCAAGCTTTATTTTAGATTTTAATTGAACAATTTTTTGTAAAGCAATATGCATAACCTACCTCGAATTCAAGGTAGTGTAGGATGCAGCATAAAGAAGCACAAGCAGATTTGCTCAATTTCACCGCAGTTGCAACAGAAATTGAGCAATTCTTAAATCAGCGATTAGCCAATGACATTTCGGATCACTGAAAAGTACAGCACCAATGCAATCATCCCTAATACCAATAAAATTGCGAAGACCCCAACACCTCTTTCAGCATGTACAGGATGCAGTTCATCATCATCCGCTATGCGCAGTAACTCACCATTATAGATATTATAAAAGTCTTCACGTTGCTGATAATCGAGCTGACGAGTAAAATCGTATACTCTTTTACGCTGTGCCAAACAATAATTACCCAAGTGAATTTCCTGATGAAAAACAGCTTCATCTAAATTTCTACGATGCTGATGCGCGAGCTCAATGATTTGATCTGTAGTTGGAGGCAAATCAAACGTAAAACCATCTAATGTTTTTGTCATGTTATTCTCCTTTTATTTTAAAATTACCCTATTAACATACTAAGCAAAAAATATTTTGTACATTGTTTAATCATGTAACCTTGATTTTAACCATTCTGCCCATAGATATTGTTTGACAATTTAGGTTCAATGTAATATTACTTTAACAATACTTAGTTAAATTAGTATCAAGACAAACTTAATAGTCTTAATTCGCAATCATAATTACAATAAGGAGTTTAATATGATTCAACAACTCTCTCAGCAAGACTTAGAACATGTATACGCAGATGCAGTCAATACTATTCAGTCTCAAATGAATTTTGCCGATGCAGTTCAAAAATTGGAAGAAGTGGCTCGCGCCGGACATGGTAAAGCAGCTTTATTTTTAGCAGAACTTTACTATCAAGGGTTCCGAGTAGAACGCGACTCGCTAAAAGCCCAATACTGGCAGAAGCTGGCCACCATGCAAGCTTAATCAAACGTCACCCAGGTGGCGTTTTTTAATGCCTTCTGTTTTTAATTACATAAATATTTACATTGTTTCTCAAAGCTTAAACAGAACTTTCATCTTGATTCCTTACAATAAGCGCTGAATCCACTACACGTATTCTGGTATGAGACGCATTAATTCATTACAACCTATTCCTAAAGACTTATTTTTTAAGATCACGGTTTTAAAATCTATGATGTATTGTGGTGTACTGTGGGGCTTATATCATCAGCAAGGTTGGGCCATGATGTCTGACCATGAAGATTATATTTTTCCATTCTGGCTAAACGGTATGCAGGCCCAAAAATATGCCGAATGCCATTGGCCAAATTATACACCACGTAAAATTACCCCGGCAGATTTTCAGGAAGCCTTACTACCAACATTAACCCGTTTAAGTGTAACCCCTGCACTTTGTAATTCATCTAGTCAAAAATTTAAATTAACCACGCAACAGATGCGTCATTTCTTTTTTGCTGAATCTTTACAATCTGCTTAAATATTTGTGCAAAGACTTAAAAATGAAATATCAAGAAATGTAAAATTTTATTTATGACCTGAAAAGTATTGGCATTTTTCTTATTTCGCGCTAAGTTTAATGTCAAATAAAGAACAAGAAGGATGATAATAAATGACCAATGTTGCACAAGTTATTCAGGATAAAATAGATAAAACCATTTTTACGATTGACCCAGAATCGACAGTACTTGAAGCCATTTCACTTATGGCAGATAAAGGCATTGGTGCACTGGTGGTCACGCAGCATGATAAAGTTGTAGGTATCTTTTCCGAACGTGATTACACCCGTAAAGTGACACTGATGGAACGAACCTCGAAGGAAACCACAGTCAGTGAAATCATGACTGCCAAAGTACTGACCGTGACGAAATCCACCAGTGTTGAAGACTGTTTGGGCTTAATGACTGATCGCCATTTACGTCATCTTCCTGTAGTTGAAAATGAGAAACTGGTAGGCTTAATCTCGATCGGAGACCTGGTCAAAGCTGTTATGGAGGATCAACGAAAACTCATTGATCAATTGCAGCAATATATTGCCAGTTAAGCTTTTAAAGCACACAAAAAACCTCTCATTTTGAGAGGTTTTTTAATCTATTAATTCTCCCTTTAATAAAGGGAGACTTTATAATTAGTTCAAGCCTAATTTTTCAGCCACATAGTCCGAATCTTTATCACCACGACCTGAAACATTAACCACAATTTTCACATCTTTCGCCATTTTTGGTGCTTCACGGATTGCCCATGCCACCGCGTGAGAGCTTTCTAGTGCAGGCACAATTCCTTCTACACGTGACAATGTCATAAAGGCATCCAGGCATTCCTGGTCTGTGGATGTGGTATATTCCACACGGCCCAAGTCTTTAAGCAAGCTATGCTGTGGACCTACGCCCGGATAATCCAGACCAGAAGCAATTGAGTGTACTGGTAAAGGTTCACCTTGCTCGTCTTCAAGCACGTAGCAAGCCATACCATGCAGTTGACTCGGTTTACCCAAAGTCAATGTTGCCGAATGCATAGCAGTATCCAGACCATGGCCTGCAGGCTCTACACCGACCAGTTTCACATCGGATTCATTTAAAAATGCAGTGAAAGCACCCATGGCATTGGAACCACCACCGACACAGGCTACGATATAATCTGGATTCGAGCCAAAACGATCATTGGTCTGAACTTTGATTTCATCGCCGATAATAGCCTGAAAGTCACGCACCATTTTTGGAAATGGATGTGGACCAACCACCGAACCAATCGCATAGATGTAATTTTTCGGATCTTTTAAATATTCTTCAAACGCACTGTCTACTGCATCTTTTAAAGTAGCAGTACCACGTGTTACAGAAATCAGGTTGGCACCCAAAATTTTCATTTTCACGACGTTAGGATGTTCTTTTTCAATATCCACTTGACCCATATGAATTTCACAAGGAATGCCTACCAAAGCACAGGCCGTAGCCAAAGCCACACCATGCTGACCCGCTCCTGTTTCCGCGATGACTTTCTTTTTGCCCATATATTTGGCAAGTAAAGCTTCACCCAGGCAATGGTTAATTTTATGCGCACCCGTGTGGTTTAAATCTTCACGTTTCAGGTAAATTTGCGCTCCACCCAATTGATCCGACAAACGCTTGGCATGAAACAATGGACTTGGACGGCCGACATAATTGGCAAATAAATCTGCCAATTCATTTTGAAATTCTGCAGTATGGCGAATTTGCTCATACGCCACATTAATTTCGTCCATCGCTTCTTTTAAATGAGGTGGAATAAACTGACCACCGTATTGTCCAAAGAAACCTTCTTCATTGGGTAATGGGATGCCATTAATTTGATGATCCATTTTCAATTCCTTCATTTAAAAGAACACATTTAATTTCAATGCGTTTAGCGCGCCAAATATTTTGTCATGTCTTCCACACCTTTTAAGGTCATCGGATACATATGATCTTCAAAGATTTGCTTGATCTGACCGATGGTATGGGTGTAATGCCAATAACGGTCTTCTTCGGGATTCAGCCAGGCGGTTTTTTCAAAATGTTGACGCAGGCGCTGCAACCAGACATGGCCAGCTTCATCATTCATGTATTCCACCGAACCACCTACAGAACTCAACTCATAAGGTGCCATACTGGCATCCCCAACCACAATTACCCGATAGTCGCGTCCATAGGTATTGAATAGATCCCAAGTGTTCATGCGCGTGTTAGAACGGCGGATATTGTCCTTCCAGACATAATCATAGAGACAGTTATGGAAATAAAAATACTCTAAGGTTTTAAATTCGGTTTTGGCCGCACTGAATAGTTTTTCACATTGCGCGATGTGTGAATCCATCGATCCACCAACATCAAACAGCATCAGGACTTTGATGCGGTTGCGACGTTCTGGTACCAGTTGTACGTCCAGTATGCCCTGCTTCGCCGTTTCACGAATAGTACCGTTAATATCCAGTTCTTCAGCCGCGCCTTGACGGGCAAATTTACGCAAACGGCGGAGTGCCATTTGCATTTGCCGGGTACCTAAAATCTGTTCGTCATCGAGGTTTTGGTATTTACGCTGTTCCCAGACTTTAACGGCTGAGCGTTTACGTCCCGGTCCGCCAATCCGCACGCCTTCAGGATGATCACCGTAGGCACCGAATGGCGATGTGCCACCAGTACCGATCATCTTGTTTCCGCCCTGATGCTTCTTGTGCTGTTCACGAAGGCGCTCTTCCAGCATCTTCATCAGTTCTTCAAGTGAACCGGCTTTTTTCAGCTCTTCGCGCTGCTCAGGGGTGAGATGCTTTTCCAGCAGTTCCAGGTCAAACCAGTCTTTCGGCAGTTTATGCACTTGATTGAGCAAATCATCCAGATCAAAAGTCGAGATGCCATCAAAATAATCTTTCATGGCACGGTCAAACTTGTCAAAGAAGCGCTCATCTTTAACCATAACCGTTTTAGTCAGCTGATAGAACTCATTCTGATTGGCAAAAACCAGGCCCGAAGCCACTGCCTCATTCAGATCAATCAGTTCACGTGTTGAAACCGGCACACCGTATTTGCGTAAGGTATAAAACAATCGCACAAACATGCGTGTTTCTCCCTTAGCGACGTGACATAAAGGCTAAACGTTCAAGCAACTGTACATCTTGTTCGTTTTTGATCAGCGCACCGTATAATGGTGGAATCGCTTTAGATTTATCATGATTACGCAAGATATCTTCCGGCATGTCATCGGCCATCAGCAAGCTTAACCAGTCAATCAGTTCAGAGGTTGATGGTGGTTTCTTTAAGCCCGGAATCTGGCGAAGCTTGAAGAATACTTGTAATGCTTCATTGACCAAAGCTGTAGACACCTGCGGGAAATGTACATCAATAATTTCGCGCATGGTCGTTTCATCAGGGAATTCAATATAATGGAAGAAACAGCGACGCAAGAATGCATCCGGTAATTCTTTCTCATTATTTGAAGTAATAATCACGATTGGACGTTGCGTCGCGGTGATGGTTTCCCCTGTTTCATAAACAAAGAACGACATTTTGTCCAGTTCATGCAATAAGTCATTCGGAAACTCGATGTCTGCCTTGTCAATTTCATCAATCAACAATACGCAGCGTTCTTCACTGGTAAAGGCTTCCCACAATTTTCCAGGTTTGATGTAGTTTTTAATGTCATAAACACGATCGTCGCCTAACTGGCTATCACGCAAACGCGATACCGCATCGTATTCATACAAGCCTTGCTGCGCTTTGGTGGTCGACTTGATGTGCCAGGTGAGCAGCTTAAGCCCCAAGCTTTCTGCGACCTGTTCAGCAAGTAGCGTTTTGCCTGTACCCGGCTCGCCTTTAACCAAAAGTGGCTTTTGCAGACTACGTGCAGCTTTAACAGCAAGTTTTAAACTATCAGTCGCAATGTACTGATCTGTACCGGAAAATTGTTGAGTATCGACAGACATGATCTAACCTTATTGTTTTACTTAAAGCGGTGAACTATTTTTGTTTGCGACAAATTTTGCTTTGTTGGCCATATATTTTGACCATAAAGCACCAATGACCAAGCCCAGACCTACTACAAAAAGAATGAGAGAGGCATTTGTCCAGATTAAAGCTTTTTCTTTGGTTAAAATACCAAATAACAATCCGAAAAAAGCTGGGGCAATAGAAGCATTATTTCCTTCAGAAACTGTAGGCGTGAGTAAAATCGCAAACCCGATCAGCCATGTCATTCCACCTAGCGGCTTAGGCAAGCGTTTTGCAATGGCATACCACGCCCAGAGAATAATCAGACTTCCTACAAGATATACCGTAACAGCAATGCTATCTTCAGGAATTGAATCTAGTAGAGAAAAAAAACCATTCATGGTTACAGCTCCTGATTAACCATTAAGCACCACGCAGCCCTTCAGGCGCAACTGCATTGGGATTGATTAACCCTTCTGGAGGTACTTGAATAAAGAAACCTTTAGTTTCAATCGAGTCGATCACATGCATGACATTTACACGTGCCAGTTTACGGCTTTCGGTTAACTCTAAATCCATGACAAATGTTGCACGTCCAAATGCAACGCGCATCGCTTCCGGTAAAACTTCCAGCGGATTGGCTGCTTCAGCTTCATTGTCAGTAGCTTCCGGGCGGGCGATGTAAAGATACATTTCATCTTTTTTGCTAGATTTAAAAATTGAACAGTGCATAGTTGAAACAGTACTCATAAAACTCAGGACAAAGCATACAGCAAAAAAAAGACCGATACATTAGTGATTATTAACGCATCAGTCGTGATTTTGTATAATTGTTAATTCTTTAAACAGAATGATTAAAAATTAATCCATCACTTTCATCTGAATAGACAGATAATTTTCGTCTGCATGCAGAACTTCAATCAAGGGCTTGGTTAACAGCTCATAGCGCCAACCTAAAAGATAAGCCGGTAAATCCTGTTCATCATTATGAAAGACCACATGCTGGTACAGTGCATTGAGCCATTTTTTACGCATCAATACTTCTTTAGGGACTTGGGTTTCTCGCACCACAGCCTGAATGACATTATCGACTTTTTCACCAATTTCTTTAGAGGAATGACGAATTGGACGAGCCATACGCAGTGGCCATTCTGCCTGCTCAGGTAGGAATTTCAGTAAATCCAGAATGGTTTTGCCGTATTCACGCACAATATTCTGTCGAATATCTTTAATGCTCGATAACTGGAAAGGATTGCGTGGATTTTTTTCCACCAGATCAATCATGGTTGAATTTTTTAGGATAAAACTACGCGGATAATTCAGCGCTTTAACCATCTGTTCACGCCATACCGCCAGTTGCTGTAATTGCATCAATTGACGGCGTGAATGACGATAATTGCCAATATCGTGATAAAGCAGTTCTAGCGGAGTTTCCTGACCGATTTCATAGGTCAGATGACGGCAATCTTCCAGGGCAAAATCCAGTAAATTTTTCTCAGTTAACTCATGTTGAATTTTATTCGACAGGTTCATGAGATACAGTACGTCATTCGCAGCATAGCTCAGCTGTTCCGGACTAAGTGGACGCGCCAACCAGTCAGATCGGGTCTGGTCTTTATCAATTTCAACATCCAGCATGTGCTTTAACGCATTTTGATAGCTCATCTGTAACCCATGCCCTAAAAAGGACATACCGACCTGAGTGTCAAAAACATTGCTTAGACTTTTTTGCTGGGCATAATGATAGATGAGATCAATATCTTCGCTGCAGGCATGAAAGATATTCTGCTCAGCATGAAACAGTTTTTTCCAGAATGCTGACAAATCCAGACTTGCGCCATCCAGTAAAAAAACCTGACCTGCAACATTGATTTGAAATACACCCAATTTAGGCCAAAGAGTATCAACCTTGATGAATTCGGTATCCAATCCATAAATGGATGTTTGCCCCATCAAGTGCAGAATATTTTCTAAGTCTTTTTGTTGCTGAATGAACTGAAACATATTACCGAGTCTAAAAACCAGATTCTCTTAAACGTATATTACCCTATATATAAAATTTAGATATAACTAAATTTACAATTAGGACGTATAATCACTATTTTCAAGTATTTTTTTTTAAAGACAATCATTCTTTATATATTTTTTGTATAAGTTTAAATTTCGTTCAAGTAAATGTTACCTAAGTCTTATTTTGCACCATAAATGATAAAATAAGCACCTAAGTACTTATTTCATACGCATACGATTATGTACCGCCTGGCTTAGCGTGTGACTATCCACATATTCAAGTTCTCCCCCTTGAGGAACACCTTGCGCAATCCGGGTCATCTGAACGGGCAAATGCTTGGTTGCTTCCACCAGGTAATGTGCTGTCGCCTGACCTTCTACAGTCGCATTGGTTGCCAGAATGACTTCAGAAACCCCGCCTTGACTTAAGCGCTGAATCAGATAAGGAATACCAATTTCTTCAGGCCCAATACCATCGAGTGGCGATAAATGCCCACCCAATACATGGTATTTGCCACGAAAACTGCCACTTTGTTCAATCGCCATCACATCTGCCGGTGATTCCACTACACAAAGCAACTGATCATCACGTTCATGCGAAAGGCAGATATCGCACACTTCATTTTCAGTCAGTGAATGGCAGACGCTACACTCATGAATATAAGTCGCTGCTTCATTCAAGGCATGTGCCAAACCGACAGCACCTTCCCTATTTTTCATGATCAGGTGTAATGCCATGCGCTGAGCCGATTTCGGCCCAACACTTGGCAAAATACGTAATGCCTGTACCAGCTGATCAAATCGATCACTAAACACTCAGCATATTCCTTAGAATAAACCGGCAAGGCCTGGCGGCAAGCCCATACCTGAGTTTGCAGATTTCATTTTTTCTTCTGAGATCGCTTCAGCTTGACGTGCAGCATCGTTCATTGCAGCCGCAATCAAGTCTTCAATCATATCTGCATCATCTTGCAAAAGTTCAGGATTGATCTCAATACGTTTTACCACGTTACGGCAAGTCATGGTCACTTTTACCAAACCACCGCCAGCTTCAGCATGAACTTCAGTTTGCGCCAGTTCTTCTTTGGCTTTTTTCATGTTGTTTTCAACATCTTTCTGCATGCGCTGCGCTTGCTGCATCAACATATTAATGTTCATAAAATTCTCCGAACAATCAATTTCTAAATTAATATCTATAAAATTAGATTAAATCTAAACCACGACTAATGTCGCGAATAATATCATCAATATCTTCTAAACCAACAGAAACGCGAATTAAACCTTCACGAATACCGGCAGCTTCTTTCGCTTCTGCTGAGAGTTTACCGTGAGTTGTGGTGGCAGGGTGAGTAATTGTCGATTTCGCATCACCTAAATTACCAGTGATAGAAATAAATTGGGTGTTGTCAATAACTTTCCAAGCCCCTTCACGACCACCTTTCACTTCAAACGAAACAATACCACCGAAACCAGTTTGCTGTTTCTCTGCAAGCTCATGACCGACATGTGAAGGCAAACCAGCGTAATAGACTTTTTCAACTTTTGGATGAGTATTTAGGAATTCAGCCAGTTTCTGTGCACTTGCTGAATGTTCACGCATACGTAAACGCAAAGTTTCCAGACCTTTCAAGAATACCCAGGCATTAAATGGGCTCATTGATGGTCCGGTAGTACGCACATAACCAAAGACTTCTTCAAGCAGTTTGTGATTACCCACCACGGCGCCGCCCAAAGCACGGCCTTGACCATCAAGATATTTAGTCGCGGAATACACCACCAAGTCCGCACCGAATTTGATTGGTTGTTGCAATACTGGCGTACAGAAGCTGTTATCAATCGCAAGCAACGCACCATGGGCATGGGCAAGATCAGCCAGAGCTTGAACATCGGCAACTTCAGCAAGCGGATTAGATGGAGATTCTACAAATAACAGCTTGGTTTCAGGCTTGATGGCATTTTTCCATGCTTGCACATCTGTCAAATCAACAAAATCAACGCTGACACCAAATTTAGCCACGTATTTTTCGAATAACGAAACAGTCGAACCAAACACAGCACGTGAACAGATGATATGATCGCCCATTTTCAAATAGGACATTGCCACAGCCATAATGGCTGCCATACCTGAACTGGTTGCCACAGCGCGTTCAGCACCTTCCAAAGCAGCCAAACGCTTTTCGAACATCGCTACAGTCGGATTGGTAAAACGCGAATAAATATTTCCCGGTTCCTGTCCTGAAAATTTAGCGGCTGCTTCTGCTGCATTTTCATAGACGAAAGATGAGGTTAGGAAAATTGGCTCGCCGTGCTCACCTTCAAAACTGCGGGTATGACCTGTACGAATGGCTAAAGTATCTAATTGGTATTCAAGGTCGTCTTGTTGGCTCATCTTTACTACCCAGTCCTGCTGCCTTTGCTAATAATTGCCAACATTTTGAGCGCCTATGGCATTTAAGGTCAAGGTATAATGCATAAATATCGCCTACACTTCGATCAATCCACTCATAGGTTAGTAGCACCAGCAATGATTCAAGTTAAAAATAGAATGGCTAAACACAAAAGCAAACTCAAAAACCTGTCAACGACTTTATTCAATTCAAAATCACTGGTTCTATCGCAAACTACGCCTTATGAAGTCATTGCTGAGTATAAACAAACCCGTGTGCGCTATTACGCCTCACCCGATAAACAATATAAAGAACCCTTAGTCTTTGTTGCTCCACTTGCGATTAACATGGCCATTTACGACCTGTACCCATATCGCTCACTGGTAAAACATTTTCAACATAGTGGCTTTGATGTCTATTTAGTCGAATGGGGTCAATACAGCTATAAAGATCGCTTTCTGAATTTCATGTCATTTATTGACGATGCCATTCCCCACTGCATTGCCCAAATTCGTCAGCATTCCAGCAGTGATGAAATTTCACTGCATGGCTGGAGCATGGCCGGTGTCTTTGTCATGCTATATACCGCCCTGCAACAACCCAATTTTGTCAAAAACCTGATTGTCCTGGGTAGTCCGGTAGACAGTCATGCATCGGGGCGTACCGGTAAACTGTTTCAAAAGGTCAATCAACTGATTGCCAAAAATAAAGTGCTGCAAAACAAGATCTATTCTGAAGCCTTGCCAAAATCTCTCATCCATACCCCAGGATTACTGAATACTTTTGGCTTTAAAATTATTGATCCAATGGGATGGGTACAAAGCCAAAAGCAGTTTTTAGCCAACCTTGATAACCTGCAAGCCTTATACGAACATGCCACCATGGGCAACTTCCTGAATCGTATGATTGACTACCCAGGCGGTATCAATCAGGACATGATTTTTAATGTCTGGCTACAAAATCCGCTCAAAAACGGCGTTATCAAATTACAAGATAAGAATATCGAATTAAAAAATATAGCGTGTTCCTTATTGGTCGGTGCGGGCCGCAGCGATCAGATTGTTTCTGAAAATGCCGTTAAGCCTTTAATTGAATTGACAAATAGTAAGGATGTCACGTTTACTCTTATCCCCGGTGGTCATTTAGGACTGATGTCCAGCCAGTCTAGTGCTAACGAATTTTGGCCTTTTATGACCACCTGGCTTAAACAGCGATCGAGCAAAATATAAAGGACACATCATGATTCAGTCAGTTGCATTTATCGGCTTAGGTGCTATGGGTTACCGTATGGCAGCACATTTACCTCAACATTTCGGTACAGTCTATGTCTGGAACCGTAATTTCGAAAAAGCTAAACAACATGCAGCTGAATTTGGTACGCAAGCGGTCGAACTCGAACAGGCAGTTCAGGCCGATATAATTTTTTCATGCCTGCCAACCAGCCAGGATGTAGAAGAGCTGATTAACGGCATAAGCATCAAATCTGGCGCAGTCTGGGTGGATTGCACCAGCGGTGTACCCGAATCAGCCATAAAACTTAGCCAGAAGTTAAAAGCGCTGGATGTAGATTTTCTGGATGCACCGGTCAGTGGTCAAACCATTGGCGCCGAAAATGGTACCTTAACGGTCATGATTGGCGGTGACGCTGCTGCTTTTGAAAAAGCCTTTCCAGCCATTCAGGCCTTCGGCAAGCTGATTAAACATGTTGGTGCATCAGGCGCAGGATTTGCAGTGAAAGCGGTCAACAATATGTTATTGGCAGTCAATCTTTGTTCAGTCGCTGAAGGTTTCACCACCTTAAAAGCACATGGCGTAAATTTGCATGAAGCTTTAGACTGTATTAATGCCTCAAGCGGTAAAAGTGGCGTCACAGAAACCGTATTGCCACAACGGGTGTTAAACCGTAGCTTTCCACTCACTTTTGCTCTACCGTTATTGGCCAAGGATACGGGTATTGCCCTGGATCTGGTGCGTGATGCTAAACTGTCAGCTCCGGTGATTGCCTTAACGCAAAGCCTGATTCAGTCAGCCAGCAATTTAGCAGAAAAAGACAGTGACTTTTCTAGCGCTGTAAAAATGTATGAATCATGGAGTAAAATTACACTTGAGTAATAACTCGCCATTGAATAATGATAATTAAACCTAATATTGTGATGATGTGTCATACACAATGTTCCAACAGAGGAAAACCTCATGATTAAGTTTACTGTTGCAATGTTTGCAAGTTTTGCAACTTTGCTTGGGGCAACGGCATTTGCCGCAACGGCCGAGCAAGAATGTCAAAAGTTGAAAAATGACCATGATGTCATTTATGCTTCTAAAGGTTTTTGCTTTAAAGATCCTGAAGCCAAGGCGAAGTATGGTAATGATAACTGCTATACAACCAAGCCAAAATTTTCAGAAAAAGAGCAACAACGACTTGACGCCATCAAAGATCGTCAGAAAGAATTGAGCTGTAAATAATTACAGCTCTTCATTTTCTTTCTAAGGACTCGCTATGCTTTACGATGATCAAAATATTTTTGCACGAATTATTCGCAACGAACTTCCTGCAATTAAAGTGTATGAAGACGAACAGGTCCTCGCTTTTATGGACATCATGCCACAAGCTGAAGGTCATACTCTGGTCATCCCGAAAACACCTGCAGTGACCTTGCTTGATCTGCCACCTGATGCAGCGGCCTATACCATTCAAATTGTGCAAAAAGTTGCTCAAGCGATGAAAGTAGCACTCGATGTTCAAGGAATTGTATTGATGCAACTGTCAGGTGCATCTGCTGGGCAAACGGTTCCGCATGTACATTTCCACTTGATTCCAAGTTCAGTGCATGAACTCGGAAAACATGCCTTAAATATGGGCGACCAGGAAAAAATTAAAGCCCTGGCGGAAAGAATTAAAGCTGAACTTTAAAATTCACTATAATTTTAACTTGTCAAAAATGGAGCTTCGGCTCCATTTTTTTATCTCTGCGATTAAACCAATCTATCTTACGACTTTTAATTAAAAATTAAATAATTGAAAAACAATAATAATTATTAATTTACTTAAAATTCTTCGTCATAAAACTGTCATCTAGCTTTCACTTCCCCGTCATAAAGTTTGCAGATACTGCTTAGCAAGTTGGTGAGCTTATGTAATTTTTTGTACACAAGCAAACTATAAAAAGAGTCGACAGGGCAACCGCCCCATAAAAGTGTTTTTGGAGAAACTTCGATGAAAAAATTGCTTCTCGCTGCTACCGTAGCAACCTTAAGCGTAAGTGCAGCGCAAGCAGCACCAACATTGTATGGCAAGCTCAATGTAACTTTAGATCAAATTGACAAGAATGGCTTCAAAGATGAAAGCATCACCAAATTAAACTCTAACTCTTCACGTTTCGGGATTAAGGGCGAAGAAAAACTCACTGATAAATTATCTGCCATTTATTTAGCAGAATGGGCAATTGCTACAGATGGTTCGGGTTCAGATGTCGACCTGAATGCACGTAACCGCTATATCGGGATCAAATCAGATGGGATCGCTACTTTAAAAGTAGGTAAATTTGATTCTTACTTTAAGACTGCTGCGGGCAATAACCAGGATATTTTCAACGATCACACTGAACTGGATATGACTTCAGTTTTGGCAGGTGAAGATCGTTTGAACAACGTGATTGGTTTTGAAATCGACAAAAAATTATTAGGTGGTTTAGGCTTCAACATCATGTTCCAGCAAGGTGAAGAATCTTCAACTACAGACAGTGCGACCACAGGTTATCAAGGTAGCCGTGATGGTTTCGGTGATGGCGTTTCAACATCACTGTCTTATGACAACAAAAATCTAGGCTTAGCTGCAGCTGTAGCAGGTAACTTTGGGGTGGCTTCTAAATATAGCGCTTACAGTTTATCTAACATTTATTCAGATGCCATCCGTGTGACTGGCTCGGTAGATTTAACTAAAGCAGGTGTTGATGGTCTGGTTTTCGGTGCCCTTTGGCAGACCGCCCAACCTACTGACGATTCGGTAACAACAACGGCGGGCACACCAGCGGTGGTAACATCGTATAAAGGCCTTCAAGAAGATGCGTACGGCCTTACTGCTGCTTATGTCATTCCATCTACTCCAATTAAGTTAAAAGCAGAATATATTTCTGCGACCACTCAATCGGATGGTCGTAATGACCGTAAACAAGACCTGTATGGCTTAGGTGCTGATTATCAACTTAACAAACAAGCCCGAGTCTATGGTGTTGTGGGTCAACAGAAGCGTGACTGGTTAGCCCAAGATGATACCAAAACTGTGATTGGCCTCGGTATGGAATATAACTTCTAATTTAAGCATGCATAAAAAAGACCGTTCTAAATGCGGTCTTTTTTATTTACTCACTGAAAAATATGCTCTCGGCTTTAACTGTCTTCATTATTTTAAAATAGTTCATTCATGATATTTAATTTATTGCCACAAAATAAGAATGAACCTAATTTATCCCAGTAAAAAAATACTACATAAAATAAATACGACTGTTTTAGTTGGTTTAAAAAAATAATTATAAGCATTTTAGTCGGATTTAATAATTTAAATATAAGTATTTTAGTCGGAATTAAAATTATTAATACAAAGCATTTTAGTCAACTTTAAAATCATAAAGATTTAGTTTATTTTTTAACATTATTATAATTTAAGTTATTGTTTTTAATATGTTAAATAATATATTTTTATTTTAACTGTTTAATCTATTTATTTTTAGTAATTTTTTGTTTAATAATATACATTAGGTTTTGAAAATAGGCTTATTTGCATGAGCTTAATACCCAAAGATTTCAATCAAAGATTAGTTCGAGAGATCGCAATCATATTAATAATCAAGATTGCTCTCCTACTCACGATTAAACATATCTGGTTTGATGCCCCTACTATTCCCCAAAATTTTGACAATCAAGTTGCCGAGCATATTGCTGGCAGTCCTTCCCCAATCAAGGAGACACGTTGATGATTTCTGAAAGCGTGGTCGATCTTTCGCGGTTCCAATTTGCAATGACCGCGTTGTATCACTTTATATTTGTACCTCTTACTCTTGGTCTGGCCTTTATTCTTGCCATTATGGAAACCACCTATGTGATTTCCGGTAAAGAAATTTATAAAGACATGACTAAATTCTGGGGAAAACTTTTTGGTATTAACTTTGCCTTAGGTGTAACTACAGGCTTAACCATGGAGTTCCAGTTTGGTACAAACTGGGCGTACTATTCGCATTATGTCGGTGACATTTTCGGTGCGCCACTCGCTATTGAAGGATTAATGGCATTTTTCCTGGAATCGACTTTTATTGGTCTATTCTTCTTCGGCTGGGACCGGCTTTCTAGAGTTCAGCATTTAGGCGTGACCTGGCTGGTTGCACTGGGTTCCAACATGTCGGCACTCTGGATTTTAGTTGCCAACGGCTGGATGCAAAACCCGGTAGGTGCAGCGTTTAACTTCGAAACCATGCGTATGGAG
>NZ_DJDC01000113.1:23053-23243 GCF_002430855.1 Acinetobacter sp. UBA5934
CATGCGTATGGAGCTGGTTGACTTTGGCGCACTGATTTTCAACCCGGTAGCTCAGGTTAAATTTGTCCACACCGTATCTTCAGGTTATGTAACGGGTGCCGTTTTCGTTTTAGCGATTTCCAGTTTCTACCTGCTAAAAAAACGTGATCTTCCTTTTGCACGCCGTTCATTCGCCATTGCTGCAATCTTT
>NZ_DJDC01000135.1:0-22829 GCF_002430855.1 Acinetobacter sp. UBA5934
CCAAGCATCCTGTGACATGTGTATTATGAAACCGGAAACCTGTCATTATCACCTCGGTACTTGCCGTGATGACAGTTTTGCCCAAGAGGTGTGCTTCCAGCCCCACATTGTTTATCTTGCTAATTCAAGCGCCTTAAAAGTCGGTATTACCCGTATTGGACAAATGCCAACGCGCTGGCTGGATCAGGGTGCGACTCAGGCTTTGCCCATTATGAAGGTCGGTTCCCGCCGCCTTTCAGGTCAGCTGGAAATTATGTTTGGAACACAGGTAGCAGACAAAACCGATTGGCGTAAACTGCTGAAAGGCGAAGCTGAACCACTCAATTTGATTGAAGTACGTGAACAGCTGATTGAAGAATTTGCACCGAAAATTCAGACTATTCGTGATGAATTTAGCCAGAATCTTCAATTTAACGAAACCATTGAAGTCATGGAAGATGAGCTGCCGCGCGAGTTTGTTTATCCGGTTGAGCAATATCCAGAGAAAATAAAATCGCATAATCTGGACAAGACACCGATTATTCGCGGCAAATTATTTGGTATTAAAGGACAGTACCTGATTTTAGATACCGGGGTCATTAATATCCGGAAATATTCAGGCTATGAACTGAAAATCCGAGCTGAATAATTTTCAATTCAGCCATAAAAAAACCTGCATGAATGCAGGTTTTTTTATTTCATAACAAATTATTTAATTTTTGCATGTGATTTTAGATATTGCGTGTAATCATCCAGTTCCTGCTGACCACGAAGCTGTTGATACAACTTGGACAATTCGCCCAATTGCTCATTGGTTAAGGCATTTGAGGTAGTCTTGTTCACGTTTGAAACAGCCACAACCACCAATTCATTTGGCAAAGAAGCCGTTGTCACTGACCACATGCCTGCTTTCGGTGCCGGAACACTGAATGCTGCACGTTCAATTTCGCGTTTCAAGCCTTGAGAACGTGTAAATACACCTGCACTTTCAAACGCGATGTTGCTTTGCGCCAAAACAGTTACAGCAGGTTGTGATTTAAAGTTATTCAATGCGGTCTGGATTTTCGCTTTAGCGGCATCAATTGCTTTTTGTTCAATCAGTTTCGCTTTTACACGTGGTGTTGCTTCAGCCAAAGTTTGCATCCCAGCTGCATGATAATTACGCACTTTTACCCAAACAGTGTCACCATTTGCCATCTGGATGCTGCTAGATGCATTACGATCACCATTTTTCACGTCATCATTAAATAGTTTAACTTTGACATTGGCATCACTTAGTACAGGATGTTGTGTAGCCAAAGTCATGCCTTTTACAGACTGAACAGTTACGCCCTTAACTTCTTGAGCAACCACATCCAATGCATCACTACCTACAACCAGCTCATTCAGACTATTTACGGCATCAGAGAATGAATTCGCAGCTTTGTTCTTTTGCAACTCAGCCAACAAGCGTGGTTTTTCAGTTTCAAATGAAGGCAGCTTCACTGCAGCAGCTTCTGTTTCAATCAAATGATAACCGTACTGGGTTTTAACCGGCGCTGAAACTTGTGCTGATTTTAAAGAAGCAACAGTTTGATCGAATGCATCACCAAACACACCTTTTTCATAAGCCTCTATTACACCACCCTTAGCTTTAGATTCAGTATCATCCGAATATTGAGCAGCGGCCTGGGCAAAACTCATGCCTGCCTTAATTTTTGCAGCGACTTCATCAGCTAGTTTTTTCGCTTCAGCATCTGAGCGACTGTCTACAGTAATTAAAATATGCTTCACCAAAGGCTTAGCATTTTGTTTTTGTGCATCGACAAATGTGCTATAAGCTTGCTGCAATTCCGCATCTGTCACTTGAGTATTCGCCGCTGCAACATTGGCAGGCTTTAACACCACATAATCTACATCCACACTTGCCACCTGTTTAAAGGCTTGTTGATGCTTGTTGTAGTAAGTAGCAATATCTTGAGCTGTTACTTTGACATTTTTCTTGTAGTCATCCAGCTTAATGCTGGCAAGATGCAAGGTGCGTTGCTCAGTCTGTAAATTGGCAATTTGTTCAATATCCAGCTTACTGACCAATGCATAATCCATAAATGTTGACGTCAGCATTTTTAAAGCATGATCTTGACGCAAGTTTGCAATCAAAGCCTGATTGGTCATACCCACTGAACGTAAATAATTCGAATATAAGGCTTCAGAAAATTTACCATTTTCCTGGAAGCTTGGTTGCTGGGCAATCATCTGTTCAATTTGTGCATCACTTAATGAAATGCCCAATTCCTCTGCCTGTTGCAATAACAAGCTACGAGCTACCAGACTATCCATCGCTTTATTTTCGATGAAAGATTGATTCAGTAAAGTTTCGTCGCCATTGGCATAAGCCAAATATTGTTCTTTAAATGTTTTGGTCAGCGCTTCTAATTCTTTTTTAGATATTTCTTGGCCATTGACCAGTTTTGCTGTGTCTTCAGATTTTCCACCGCTAAAATATCCTTCAATACCTACAAGTGCTAAAGGGGTCAAAAACAAAATGAGCAAAGCTTTGCCCAACCAGCCCTTAATAACTTTACGAAAAGATTCCATAAGTATTCCAATATTTTATTTGTGGGCGATTTTACCCGAAAACCTGCTTTGAATGAATGTGTTCAAACTGTAAATCGGCATTATTAATAAAAAACGCGCCTTATAGGGCGCGTTTATCGGCATAAAAAAAAGATTAAGCTACAGAATCTTTTAAACCTTTACCTGCTTTAAAGCTTGGTACTTTGCTTGCTTTAATTTCTAAAGCTGCACCAGTTTGCGGGTTACGGCCTGTACGAGCCGCACGTTCTTTAACGTTGAATGTACCAAAACCAACAAGTGTAACAGTATCACCAGATTTAAGTGCTTCAGTAATTGAAGCAATTGTTGCATCTAAGGCTTTACCTGCATCAGTCTTAGACAATCCCCCTTTCTCTGCAATTGCATCGATTAATTCTGATTTATTCATGAAGATTACGTCCTCTTAATATCGTTTATTTAAGGTCTAAGGATTCCATAACACCTTTATATCAATGCTTTGGGGCAAAACGCAATACTCTGAATCGGCTTTTCTGCAAAATAATTGCGAAAAAAATTGTTGAAAAATGCAGAAAAAGCAAAATTGTTTCATTTTTTTACTATTTGTGACTTTAAAAGCTTATTTTCTTCAATCAAAAAATCTACCTTGTTATGTAGCTGTAATATGAGACTTTCTAAATGTTGAATATCTTTTACCGTCACCAAACCAATTCTGTTTAAAGAATGGTTAACACTATGATCCAGTAATTTTTCTACTTTATCTTTGGTATCACTGACCGACTCTTTGGCCTTTTCCGAGACTTTTTCTACAGTTTGATCGGCAATTTCAGTGGTTTTGGATTCCAGTTCCTCTCCCACCTTGACTAAAGAGTCAAATAATTTATTGCCCTCTTCTTCTGCACGCGAAAAAGCCCCTAAACCAGCAAGCCATATTTGCTGGGTATATTTACGAAAATCCAGACCTGACTTACGGCCTGAACGTGATTTATTCTTGGTTTTATCAGTATTTTCATTTTTTAGTTGATCAATCTCTTGATCTTTTATTGATTTATCCATGCCTGCATTCTCCTGTTCACTTTCTATACAACTTAACTATAATTATTCAAAAATACAGTCATAATAACAAATTAAAGACTTGATCGATTTGCTAAACTGTTCTACAAAGCAAGATTAATATATTTGTAATAAGTCCTGAAGCACATTTTCGAGCATTGGATGCTCCTTTCAGGTAAGGATTAATTTTTATGAGCGAATCGCAACAAAGTCAAAATCAACCGCATTTGTTGCTCACAATGACCATGATTGTTTTGGAGACAATCTTTACCTTCATCTTAAAACATGATCGGGTTGTTGGATTGCAAGCTAAAAAATTTGTAGATCAAAAAATTACCATTAAAATTAATAGCTATTTACCTTATTTTGATTTTTATGTGGTTTTCACCGAACATGGCATATTGTTCGATACCAAGGCGCCAGAAAAAGTGGTCGATCTGGATATCCGCACTACGCTCATGGATCTGATCAAGGTATTTGTTTTCGGTAACCGCCGCAGTATAAAAAAAATGCGTATTGATGGCGATACCACCTTAAAAGACGAGTTTCGCGATTTAACCCTGCTGTTCAGCTTTCCAAAAGTTTTATCGGACTGGAAACAGTGGCTCAGTGAACCGAGTGATGGCCAGGAAGTTATTTCTTCTAAAAAGCGCATTGCCCCGCTACTAGAAAAAATTGAGCAACAACGTTCAAAGATCAATACATTACAGGTAGAAGTCAAACAATATAAGAATCGTATTCGTCGTATGCAGCACAAGCAAAAAAGAATGAATATCGCTTTTAGTCTAACTATCGTGTTATTGGTTGCGTTATTAGTGTATAATTATTGGGTTATATAAATATATAATTTTCCTATAAAACAAAATAATTTTAAGCCCAATAAAAAAACTTGACTATTTTAGTCAGGATTCATAAAATCGACACATCTAGTCTTAATATGTGTATCGAATCATGCGTCTTACTACTCGCGGTCGTTACGCAGTGACTGCTCTACTTGATTTAGCTTTGCAGCCAACTGAACAAACGATTACGCTTGCTGAAATTGCAGCTCGTCAAACTATTTCTGTTGCTTATCTTGAGCAGTTATTTGCGAAATTAAAACGCCACGGCTTAGTTTCTAGTGTTCGTGGTGCCAACGGTGGTTACCATCTAGCGCGTAACGCTGAAGAAATCACAGTATTAGAAATTATTGAAGCTGTAAACGAAACAGTTGACGCAACGCGTTGCGACCATAAGGGTAACTGCCAGAATGGTGCAATGTGCTTGACTCATGATTTATGGCAAGAACTCTCCCACCACATTGCCGATTATTTAGCAAAAATCACCCTTGCTGATCTGGTTGCACGAGACAACGTTCAAACTGTTTCCATTCGCCAAAATACAGCATCATTTGATTCAGCCCTTTTATCGGTTACAGGTATTTGACATGAAACGTCCGATTTATCTTGATTATGCAGCAACCACTCCTGTAGATCCTCAAGTTGCAGAACGCATGATGGAGTGCTTAACTTTCGATGGTACTTTCGGTAATGCTGCATCTCGTTCTCATGCGTACGGCTGGCAGGCTGAAGAAAAAGTAGAATATGCACGTGAACAAGTTGCCAACTTGATCAAAGCGGATCCACGTGAGATTGTTTGGACTTCAGGTGCAACAGAATCTGATAACCTTGCCCTTAAAGGTGTGGCGCAGTTTTATGCCTCTAAAGGCAAACACATCATTACAAGTAAAATTGAACACAAAGCAATTTTAGATACTTGCCGCGAATTAGAAGAAGAAGGTTTTGAAATTACCTATCTTGAGCCACAACCACAAACAGGTTTAATTACTCCTGAAATGGTTGAAGCTGCGATTCGTCCAGATACTATTCTTGTTTCCCTGATGATGGTAAACAACGAAATTGGTACTATCACTGACGTTGCGGCAATCGGTGAAATTACCCGTGCCAAGAAAATTTTCTTCCACGTTGATGCTGCGCAAGCTGCAGGTAAAGTAGAGATTGATCTTTCAACTTTAAAAGTTGATTTAATGAGTTTTTCTGCTCACAAAATTTATGGCCCTAAAGGCATCGGTGCATTATTCGTTCGTCGTTCACCACGTGTACGCCTTAAAGCTCAAATGCACGGTGGCGGTCATGAACGCGGTATGCGCTCAGGTACACTTGCAACTCACCAAATCGTGGGTATGGGTGAAGCATTTGAACTTGCAGGCAAAAACCTGGAAGCTGAAC
Source organism: Acinetobacter sp. UBA5934 (assembly GCF_002430855.1). NCBI lineage: Bacteria > Pseudomonadati > Pseudomonadota > Gammaproteobacteria > Moraxellales > Moraxellaceae > Acinetobacter > Acinetobacter sp. UBA5934. The sequence goes on from NZ_DJDC01000135.1 coordinate 5,814, forward strand.
AAGCACGTATCCGAGTTTTACGCGACAAGTTATGGAATGGCCTGCAAGATTTAGAACAAGTGTTCTTAAACGGTCATCCTACTTACAACGTTGCTAACTATCTGAATGTCAGCTTTAACTTTGTTGAAGGTGAATCATTGATGATGGCATTGAAGGACGCAGCTGTATCTTCTGGTTCAGCATGTACTTCTGCAACGCTTGAACCATCGTATGTACTTCGTGCACTCGGTCTTTCTGACGAACTTGCTCACAGTTCAATTCGTTTCAGCTTTGGTAAGTACACCACTGAAGAAGATATCGATCACGTTCTTGAAGTCACTAAAGCTGCTGTTGAGAAATTGCGTGAACTTTCTCCGCTTTGGGATATGTACAAAGAAGGTATCGACCTTTCCACTGTTGAATGGGCTGAGCACTAATTCATTGCCTAAAGATAGCTTTAAAATTTAAAGCTATCTCATTGATAAACGTAATTTCATCCCCATATTAATCTTAAGGCTGACCCCGAGGTTTGGAGAAGCATCATGGCTTATAGCGAAAAAGTAATTGATCATTACGAAAACCCTCGTAATGTTGGTGTTTTAGATAAAAATGCTGAAAATGTTGGTACAGGTATGGTCGGTGCACCAGCTTGTGGCGATGTAATGCGTCTTCAAATTCAAGTGAATGATGAAGGTGTCATTGAAGAAGCACGTTTTAAAACGTATGGTTGCGGTTCTGCGATTGCCTCTAGCTCACTTGTGACTGAATGGCTAAAAGGTAAAACCCTTGACCAAGCTCAAGCGATCAAGAACATCGACATTGCAACTGAACTGGCTTTACCTCCAGTAAAAGTACACTGCTCTGTACTGGCTGAAGATGCAATTAAAGCTGCTGTTGAAGACTATCGCAGCAAAAAAACAAAAGCTTAAGTGTTTCAAGTTTTTGATAAAAGATTAACGGAGTTTTCATGATCCATTTAACTGAAAATGCTGCAACTCATATCAGCAATTACCTAAAGAATCGCGGTAAGGGTGAAGGCATTCGCGTTGGTGTGAAAACTTCAGGCTGTTCTGGTTTGGCTTATGTACTCGAATTCGTCGATGAAGTCGATACTCATGACCAGATGTTTGAGCAGTTTGGTGTTAAAGTTTTTGTTGACCCGAAAAGCCTGGTTTATCTTGAAGGTATGGAGATGGACTACGTGAAAAATGGTCTCAATGAAGGCTTCGAATTTAACAACCCGAATAAAAAAGGCGAATGTGGCTGTGGTGAATCTTTCACCGTTTAAACATCCCATTCTCTCTCTTTTGGTAATTAAAACAGTGTAAAATACACTGTTTTAATTGCATTTAAAGCAGTCACTTTTTGCATATCTATCGCGGATCCAATCTCCCATGAATCATTTTGAGTTGTTCAACCTCCCTGTAGCACTCGATATTGATTTAGCAGCGTTAAAAACTGAATTTTTGAAGTTGCAGCAACAATATCATCCAGATAAAGCCGAAGACAAAGATCAGGCTCTGATTAAATCGAGTGAAATCAATCAGGCATTTAAAGCTTTATCTAATGTTGATAGCCGCGCTGCCTATCTCTTGAGTCTTAAAAAACAAGATTATCATCTGGATCAATCGATTGGTGATTTCGAGTTTTTACAGTCTGCACTGGAAATTCGTGAACAGCTGGATGAAGCTGGCTCGGCTGATGAACTGACTTCATTAAAGCAGGAAGTTCAGCAGTGGATTGACGGTTTAGTGCGTGAATTCAAAATTGACTATAATGAAGAAGATTGGTCTGAAGCTCGCGATACCGTTCGTAAATTACGTTTCTTTGTGAAAGTCATGACTGACATTGACAAAGCTGAGGATCGTTTTCTGGACGATGACAGCTTTGATTTAGATGATGATTTTTAATTCGCTTTGATTTTATTTTTTTAATTTTTAGTTCTAAGGATGTAACACAATGGCTCTCTTGCAAATTGCAGAACCCGGTCAATCAAGTGCACCGCATGAACACCGCATTGCAATTGGTATCGACTTAGGTACTACGCATTCATTGGTTGCCACCGTACTTTCAGGTAAAGCCAAAGTACTTAACGACGAACAAGGTCGAGTGTTACTTCCGTCTATTGTTCACTATAGCCATAACAACACAAATTATGGTGATGAAGCTAAGCCTTTTCTTACTTCAGATCCTAAAAATACTATTGTTTCAGTAAAACGTTTTATGGGACGTTCTAAAGCAGACATCAAGTTTCAGCACCCTTACAATTTGGTGGGTGAAGATAATCAGATGCCTGCTTTTGAAACTGCACAAGGTCGTAAAACCCCTGTTGAAATTTCAGCAGAAATTTTAAAACAGCTGAAGGATCGTGCAGAAAGCAGTTTAAATAATCCAGTGAATGGTGCTGTCATTACTGTTCCGGCCTATTTTGATGAAGCACAACGTCAGGCAACCCGTGATGCTGCCCAACTGGCAGGTTTAAACGTTTTACGTTTGCTGAATGAGCCCACCGCTGCGGCTGTGGCTTATGGCTTAGATCAGGAAACCAATCTGGCTCATGATCAAAACTATGTGATTTATGATCTGGGTGGCGGTACCTTTGATGTATCGATCCTGCGTTTCTCTCAAGGCGTATTCGAAGTTTTAGCAACTGGTGGTCATACTGCACTGGGTGGTGATGACCTCGACCGTTTAATTGTGAAATGGGCTAAAAAACAACTCAATGTAGAAACATTGGATGATGCAGAATATGCACATTTTATTGTTTCTGCACGTAAAGCCAAAGAAGCCTTGTCGGATGCCGATTCAGTAGAACTTAAAGTATTGGATCAAACCATCACTTTAGACCGTCCTACATTTGAAGACATCATTAAAGTGGCTTTAGACAAAACCATCAGCGTATGCAAACGCGTGATGCGCGATGCCAAACTTGAACTGGATGACATTAAAAATGTCGTACTTGTCGGTGGTTCTACCCGCTCTTATGCTGTGCAAAAAGCGGTGCGTGAAGTGTTCAATCAAGAACCTCTCTGCACGATTAACCCGGATGAAGTGGTTGCGATTGGCGCATCCATCACAGCTAATCAGTTAATTGGCAACTCTAAAGATGGCTCTTTACTACTCGACGTTACCCCGCTGTCGCTCGGTCTGGAAACTATGGGCGGTCTGGTTGAGCGTTTAATCTCGCGCAACACCGCTATTCCTGTGGCGCGTCGCCAGGAATTTACCACCTATCAAGATGGTCAAACTGCCATGCTGATTCATGTGGTGCAAGGTGAACGTGATCTGGTGGAACATTGTCGTAGTCTGGGTCGTTTTGTCTTGCATGGCATTCCGCCAATGACTGCCGGTCAGGCACGTATTGAAGTGACTTTCCAGGTCGATGCGGATGGACTTTTGACCGTTGCGGCTAAAGAAACTACTTCTGGTGTACATGCGCAAATTGACATTAAACCTTCTTATGGTCTCTCCGATGCCGATACCGAACGTTTACTGATTGACGGTTTCAAATATGCTGAAGAAGATAAGAATCTTCGTCATTTGCAGGAAACCAAAGTTGAAGCAAAACGTGAACTTGAAGCATTAGAGCAAGCCCTTAAAGCAGATGTCCAGCTATTAACTGCAGAACAGTTAGAGGCTTTAAATCAAGCCAAAACTCAGCTTAAAGCTCAACTCGAAACTACAGATCTCAAAGCTATTGAACAGGCTGTAGAACAGCTTAAAATACACAGCGATGCTTTTGCTGCTGCACGTATGAATCAACACATTGATGCTGCGCTCAAAGGCACTAAACTTGATGACTGGTCAAACTCGGACAAATAAATAGGAAAAAATTATGCCACGTATTAAAATTCTTCCACATGCGCAAATTTGCCCTAATGGTGCTGAGTTTGAAGTAGAACAGGATGCCAACCTTTGTGAAAGCTTATTGAAAAATGGCATTAAGATTGAGCATGCATGCGATATGTCTTGTGCATGTACCACTTGCCACGTGGTGGTACGTAAAGGCTTTGACAGCCTGGAAGAAATGACCGATGTTGAAGCAGATTTGCTGGATCGTGCTTGGGGTCTTGAACCTGATTCACGCCTTTCATGCCAGGTTAAAATTGTCGATGAAGATCTGGAAGTTGAAATTCCGAAATACACCATTAACCATGCTTCAGAAAATCATTAAAATTCTGAGCCATAAAAAACCACGCGATTGCGTGGTTTTTTTCAACTATAAACTTTATCTTAAGCAATTTTTCTAGTGATATTGTTCGTCTTTTTCATCTTCAACCACATCTTCCAAATTGAGTCTGACAATACCTTCAGAATTGGTCATTTTTTGCTGTTTTTCTATGCGCTTGATCATTTTTTCCAGAACTTGAATCAGTTCAGGATATTCATAGTTTTGAACTTCATCCAGATTCAACAACAAATGGAAACCCTTGTATTCATAGTCAAACCAGCGCTGATAGTCCGATTTACGCGAGGTATATTTCTCCATCACTTGCCAGGTTTTTACCGGTCCCTGAATGCCTTTAAGCGTAATGGGTGCCTTAGGTGCACATAAATAATCATTCTTGATTAAATTATAGGTCTCGTCTGAAATCAGGATTTCATCCACTGCTGCTGCACTTTGCAAACGCGCTGCCAGATTGGCATCCCGCCCGACAATGGTATAAGCCATACGATGTGCTGCGCCATAGTTTCCTACGTGACAATATCCGGTACTGATTCCCATACGGATATGCAACGCCGGATAACCCATCTTGATCCAGCGCTCACGCAGCAGCTTCATTTGCTGACGCATGTCGATTGCCATGTCTAGACACGTTTTTGCATCTTGTTCCACACCTTGCGAGATTGGGTCACCAAAGAAAATCAGGATCGCATCACCCATAAACTTGTCGACAGTCGCTTCATACTGTTTGGCAATTTCAGTCATATGACTTAAATAGTCATTGAGCAAGAATGCCAGATCATCTGGAATAAGTGTTTCTGAAAGTTCGGTAAAACCTTGAATATCTGAAAAGAAAATGGTCATTTTCTTACGTTTGTATTCAATTTTGGCTTCCGACTCACCTTTCATGATCGACTGCCACAACTGCACAGGTGCATAGCGGCTCAGCTGGTTCGCGAATTCCATATAACGATTCATTTGATCGTAATAATACGTTCGGCGATTACTGATATGCTGAATCTGGCTGCGCTGGTAAAAACTGCCCACCCCAAAATAAGTAATTAAGCAGATAAAACCCAGAACGGTTAATTCGCCTGTGGTTTGCTCAAAATACTCACCAAAGCCAAAGACAAAAATATTGCACAGATAAAAAACAGCAATACCAATTAAGCTTCCCAAAGATACGATTAAAAAGGAAATTTTATTGCTGATTGCGGTATATAAAAGCGCAAACAGGGAAATAAAAGTCAGGACCAGATTTAAGTGAATGCCCGATAGAATGACTGAAATCGCTATAATATCCATCACAAATAAGACATTGCGTTTGATATTGGTGTTATAGCGATACTGTAGCCAGGTCGATAACTTCGGTGAAATCAGTAATATAAACAGCAGAAAAAATGGAATATAAATCTGAAATTGAGTGTCAGATGCTGTGTAATGATAGACAATAATCAGCAAAGACAACATGATATATCCCATCAAACGATGAAAGTATTCAAACTGTCTGGGCTCTTTTCTAATCCAGTCGTCTAATGACACTCAATTCCTCCTGATCCGAGTCTTTACACCATATATTCCAGTATGGCTTTCGATGACCAGTAATTAATCCATACGCCAGTCAAATGGCATATCACCCTGACCGCGCAAAGCGAGCATCAAGGTTTGACGCATATGTGCAAGAACTTCATTGCTATAAGGAACCGCTGGTGTACCCCAAACCGGTTTTGGCCAAGCCACGTCATTTTGATAACGCACGACATGATGAAAATGCAGTTGTGGAACCATGTTGCCTAATGCTGCAACATTCATTTTGTCTGCACGGAATACGCGTGAAAGCTGACTTGATAACCAGCTAGATTCACGCAGGAATTGTTCCTGGTCAGCCTGACTTAATTCATATAATTCGCTTACGCCAGGTACACGCGGAATTAATATGAGCCACGGAAATTGCATATCATTCATTAAACGACATGTTGACAGTGGAAAGTCGCCTACAAAAAAAGTGTCTTGAGCAAGTTGTGGATGCAAACTAAACATATCTTTATAAATTATGCAAAATTAGAATGATGGCTAATACTATCACATACAATGGGACGTGAATATTCTATGCAATGTGTTTCATTACAAATAAGCCACTATTTCCATTGAATATGTGAACATGCACGAATTTAATAAATTTCTCTAAAAAATCAAGCGCTTCATCGCAGTAATTTTTAAAATAAGCGTAAATTGCAAACAGAGTGCATAAATATTATGCACTCCTGTTCAAATTAATGAATTTCTTTCAATAAACTGTCCAGTAAATCGACAATAAACTGGATGCGTTTTTGATAATCTTCCAGCATCACCATGACTTTCAGGCGTTGTCCTCCATCCATGCGGAAAAAGGTTGGATGTTTTTGCATCATCTGAATAATACTGATGGCCTGGACTGGCGTATCCGGTGCAAACTCGATATGTCCACCATTAGCGCTGATATCAATTTTCGTGATGCCCAACTGCTCTGCTTTTAAGCGAATCTGATGCACAGCAAACAGCTGTTTTACTGGCTGAGGGGGCACACCAAAACGGTCAATCAACTCCATACGGATATTGTCGAGTTTTTCCTGCGTATCGGTATTACTGATCCGTTTATAGAACAATAAGCGCTGATGTACATCGCCTAGATATTCATCTGGAATCAGGGCCGGCATATGCAGATTAATCTCTGCAATGAGGGATAATGGTGCATCGAAATTCGGAGTTTTGCCTTTTTGGATGGCTTTGGTAGCTTTTTCCAGCATTTCCATATACAGGCTATATCCAATCGCTTGCATCGAACCGCTTTGTTGCTCGCCCAGCAGTTCACCTGCACCACGTATTTCCAGATCTTCGGTGGCCAGCATGAAACCTGCACCTAAGTTGGATGCACGCTGAATCGCATCCAGACGTTTTTCAGCATCACCTTTGAGGCCCTTAATTGAAGGTACCAGCAAATAAGCATAGGCTTGATGGTGCGAACGTCCTACACGACCACGCAATTGATGTAACTGAGCCAGACCTAACTTGTCTGCACGCTCAATCAAAATAGTATTGGCATTCGGCACGTCAATCCCGGTTTCAATAATGGTTGAACAGACCAGCACATTGTATTCTTTGTGATAGAACTGCTGCATGATCTGTTCCAGTTCACGCTCCCGCATTTGTCCATGTGCCACGGCAACGCGTGCTTCGGGCACCAGTTTACGGATATTTTCAGCGGTACGTTCAATGGTATCCACTTCATTATGCAGAAAATACACCTGCCCACCACGCAGTAACTCACGCAAAATCGCTTCTTTAATGGATTCGTCTGTTTGTTCCTGTACAAAAGTTTTGACGGCCAAACGACGTGCTGGTGGCGTGGCGATAATCGACAAATCCCGCATCCCGCTAAAAGCCATATTTAAAGTACGTGGAATGGGGGTTGCGGTCAGGGTCAACATGTCGACATCGGCACGCATGGCTTTAATACGTTCTTTATCACGTACGCCGAAGCGGTGTTCTTCATCGACAATCATCAATCCCAGATTTTTAAACTGAACATTTTCCTGCAAAATTTTGTGCGTACCAATCACAATATCGACTTTACCTTCTGCCAGATCTTCAATGGTCTTCATATGCGACTTGCTTGAACCAAAACGGGAAAGCACTTCAATACGAATCGGCCAATCGGCAAAACGGTCTTTAAAGGATTCATAATGCTGCTGTGCCAGCAAGGTTGTTGGAACCAGCACTGCCACTTGTTTGTTGTTTTGTACTGCCAAAAATGCGGCCCGCATTGCCACTTCAGTTTTGCCAAATCCGACATCACCACAGACCAGACGATCCATCGGTTTAGCCAGTTGCATATCGTGCAGGGTCGCTTCAATGGCATTGGCCTGATCTAAAGTTTCTTCATAAGCAAAGCCACTGGCAAACTGCATATATGAACTTTGTTCCAGCTCGAAACTAAAGCCGGGTTTAGACTGACGACGTGCCTGTATATGTAACAGCTCGGCAGCAACATCGTGAATCTGTTCCAAAGCTTTACGTTTGGCTTTATTCCAGGCATCGGTACCGAGTTTATGTAAAGGTGCCAAATCAGGATCGCCGCCACTATAGCGGCTGATTAAATGCAAATTGGTGACCGGAACATAGACCTTGGCAGCATCAGCATAATCCAGCTGTAAAAACTCATGATCTTGATCATCAATACTTAACGTGACCAAGCCGGCATAACGTCCCACCCCGTAATCGATATGCACCACAGGGGCACCAATACTCAATTCAGTTAAACTGCGGATCAGGAACTCTTCTGAAACTTCCTGCTGGCGTTTACGACGGCGCTGGACGACGCGATGTTCATAGAGCTGATTTTCCGAAATCACCGTGAGGTGATTCGGAATCACTAGACCACGATCAAGAGGCGCACTGGTAATGGCGATAGCATGCAATGATTTTCTAAAATCTGCAAAATTCTCTACATTGGGAATATCACCCAAAGCTGGACGCAGCGCATCTTTTAAGGTTTCACGGCGTCCGGCACTTTCAGCCACCAACAGTACTGGATGATTGGCGGCATCAATATATTTTTTAACCGCAGAAAATGGTTTTTCCTGTTTTGGATCTACCGGTAAACGCGGGGGTAATTCGGTATTAAGATTCAGCACCCCAGTTTTATCTACAAACTCTTCTGAAGATGCAATGATTCTGGCAAAGTGATTCAGCTGTTCCAAGACCTGATTCGGTTGCAGAAATATTTCTTCGGGTGCAAGAATAGGATGATCGACATTATGACGGCGATCTTCATAACGTCGAACCACATCCTTCCAGAAACTGGTTAATCCCTCATCCAGATACTTATCTGTAATGACAATGCCATTCTTAGGTAAGTATGCCATTAGGGTACTTTGAGTTTGCATCGCCTCTTTGGTGAAAAATAAAGGGAAATAAAACTCTAGTCCTGGAGATGCAATGCCTTCAAGAACATCCTGATACACTGGATTTTTCTTCGGATTTGCAGTTGGAAAACTCTCTGCATAACGGTCACGGAAAGTCGCACGCCCTTCTTTGAGCGGAAATTCTTTGGCCGGCAATACCGAAAACTGTTGTAGCGTTTGTGTGGTTCTTTGCGTTTCAGGATCAAAGAACTTTAAGCTCTCGATTTCATCATCAAACAAATCGATACGGATTGGTGAATTTTGCCCGGATGCATAAATATCCATAATGCTGCCGCGTACCGCAAATTCACCATGATCATAAACCGTATCGACCAGATGATAACCCGCTTGAATCAAACGCAGTTTTTGCTGTTCCAGTTCAAATTTCTGTCCCACTTTAATATCAAAATGTTCACCCAACACCCATGAGGTAGGTGCAACACGTTGTGCTAAAGTGGATGCGGATAAAAGCAACACACCCTGCTTTGGCATATTCGATAAAATCGACAGCCGTTCCGACACAATATCTTGGTGTGGCGACAATCTGTCATAAGGCAAAATTTCCCAATCCGGGAAAATGGTCGGTTTTATGCCATAAAATTCCAGTTCACTTTCCAACTGTCCCAAGTGCTGGTTATTTCTGGCAATTACAATGAACAGTTGCTTATTTTGCGTGGCAATTTCTTTAAACAATAAAGCGGCAGATGAGCCCTGTAAATTACCGACCCAGCGTTTTTCGCCTGCTTTTAATTGCTGCAGATTTAATTGGGAAATTTCTTGTTGGAACATGTATATAGCTTTTGGTCTAAATGACATGGACCGTATATTAACATGGGTTTTTTCTTGGTTGAGTTATTTTTATATACAGCTAATTATGACCGTTAAATCCTTTTAAAAGTCATGTATGCGTAGAAGATCAGCCGCTTATTTAACTTCTTTCATAAGTCTTTTTTAATGACTAAAAGTTGTACGCAATGTCAAAATTGAAAATAGATTATTTCGACGGAGTCTTATAATTTTGACACATATTTCAGGATAAACCTTCGGTTCGACCTACTTTTGTTTCGGCAAAAGTAGGCAAAACCATTATCATCCACAAAACCTGTTCACCTTTTGGAATTCTTTCATTGTTTCGCAGAAACAAAATTATACAAAGACCTGATAGGTTGTGGATGACGTTTGCGAGTCTTACATAGGTTGCAAAAATTTATTTCAAAATCAAGTAAATATAGAATATTTTGTAATTTATACGAGTTAGCTATTTTTCGCGTTTAAAGTTGTGGTAATAGTCATTCAGCTTTTTAATCACCTGCTTTAACTGCAACAGATTTTCCTCATTATTGCCCAAACGCGTTACAAACCGTTGATTGGCAATTTCCAGATCAATTTTCTCATTGATAATGATGGCCGCGAAATATAACGCTTTTAAATCATCAAATGTGTTTAATTTGCGATTGGAAAAATATGATAACCGTTCTGACCATTCATTAAGAATAATGCCATCAACGATATAACCCTGTTCTTGATTGAATTGAATATTATTTTCTTTCAGGAACCGCTGTTCAGGAGAAGGTTTAGAACTTGTAAATAGTCCAGCAAGTTTATTCAGCATAAGTATTACAAATATTTTAAATCCTGCCTATTTTAACCCTGAGCAGACCTGTTGTGATGATTATTTTTATAAAAAAGCCAGTAACCGAAGTTACCCGCTTTTCAACTCTTTGACTTTTACAACAACTACACAATTAGACTTTCTCTAAAAGCCATTAACTGACTTGTGCTAATGACTCATGTTGCAAACTCACTTCTGACACCAGATTACTAAAAGCAAAGATTTCATCTAACTGTTCTTGTGTGAGTAATTCCTGCTCTAATACGACCTGTTGAATAGTTTTATTTTCGACAATACATTGCTTGCCGATCTCATCACATTTGGCATGTCCCAAAATGGGATCGAGTAAAGTCACAATCCCGACACTGCGCATGACCGCGTCATAACACACCTGCTCATTGGCCTGAATACCCTGAATACATTTACTATCCAGACTTGCAATGGCTTTTGTCAGTAATTCAATGGATTCATTCATTGAAAGTGCGATGACCGGTTCCATCACATTTAACTGTAATTGTCCTGCTTCTGCTGCCATGGTCACAGTGAGATCATTACCAATGACTTTATAGGCAATCTGATTCACCACTTCCGGAATGACCGGATTGATTTTGGCCGGCATAATGGATGAACCGGCCTGCAATTCAGGTAAGCGAATTTCCGCCAGACCGGTACGTGGGCCCGAGCTCAATAGGCGCAAGTCATTACAGATTTTTGAAAGTTTGACTGCCAGCCGTTTCAGGGTACTGGATAAAATAATGAATACGCCGCAATCACTAGTGGCTTCCACATAGTCTTCTGCACCGATCAGCTTCAGTCCGGTAACCTGACTTAAAGCCTGAACCGCTTGATGAGCATAGCCTTTCGGAGTGTTTACCCCGGTACCAATTGCCGTTGCTCCCAGATTGACTTCCAGCAATAGCTCACGGGTATGTTGAATCAGGCGCAGGTCTTCTTTGAGCAAGGTGGCAAAAGCACGAAATTCTTGTCCCAAAGTCATCGGAACTGCATCCTGCAACTGGGTACGGCCCATTTTTAAAACAAACTGAAACTCTGCAACCTTGATATGCAATGTATCAACTAATTTTTGAATCTGAAGCAATAAATCATCCAGACTATAATAAGTCGCCAAACGTAACGCCGTCGGATAGACGTCATTGGTGGATTGGGATTTATTGACATGATCATTCGGGTGAATATGTTCGTATTGCCCCTTGTGAAAACCTAAATGCTCCAAGGCAATATTGGCCAATACTTCATTGGTATTCATATTAATGGAAGTTCCGGCTCCGCCCTGATAAATATCTAAGGGAAAAGCCTCACTCCATTGTTCCGGTTCTTCGATCAGGACATTGCAGGCATATTGTATAGCCTGATTCAACTGTTCTGAAATTTTGCCGAATTTGAAATTAGTTTGTGCTGAAGCTTTTTTGACTTGCGCCAAGGCACGAATAAAATGATGTTGATTCCCCACTTTCTGATTAGAGATCTGGAAATTCTCTAAAGCTCTTAAAGTATGAATGCCATAATAACATGCTGCCGGAACTTCCTTGGCTCCCAGCAAATCACGCTCTATTCTTGTATTCTCAGATTGTACTGTAGACACTTTTACTATACTCACTTGTATGTACTAAAATGGTGCAATAGCGAAAATCCTAAACCTTTGCTTTATTTTGACTACAGTAAAAAGATATTTATTTGGCAATGCTCTATGACCAAATACATGGGCTTTGTAGCTAATGTAAGTATTTGTAATTTCACTTTTGCTATTCAATTTACCTGCTCAAAAAACAGCGTTGGTAAAGCTTGTCGCCTGAATATTCAATTAACCCTATGTCACATTCCCCACCTTATAAATGACATTTAGCCTCATATTTATATTTATTTGATTTTATTAACTTTTATTTAATTGTATCTAAAAATACATTCTGCAACAGAACATGCAATTAATTCCCTTAGAAATGTAACAGAAGGTAATTTTGATTTTGTGTTTGAATCAGCGCCTACTAAATATGGATAAAAATTCATCTTGGACAGATGTATTTATAAGGACATAAGGATGAGTACATGAGTCAACTGAACCCGACATTAATCACATTTATTTTTTATATTGTCGCCATGGTCGGTATAGGATTATATGCCTATAAAGCCACTACCGACTTTTCAGATTATATTCTGGGTGGCCGCAGTCTAGGCAGTGTGGTCACTGCCCTGTCTGCAGGTGCATCGGATATGAGTGGCTGGTTGCTCATGGGCTTACCTGGAGCCATTTATCTCTCTGGCTTATCTGAAGCATGGATTGCCATTGGACTGATTATCGGTGCATGGCTGAATTGGCTACTGGTTGCAGGTCGCTTGCGGGTGCATACCGAAGTTCAGAATAATGCCTTGACCCTGCCCGATTATTTCACCAGTCGTTTTGCTGACCGCAAGCGTGTTTTACGTGTGATTTCAGCCTTGGTGATTCTGGTGTTTTTCTCGATTTATTGTGCCTCCGGCATGGTTGCGGGTGCGCGCCTATTTGAAAGCATTTTTGGCTGGTCATATACCACTGCATTATGGATCAGCGCAATTGCCACCATTAGTTATGTGTGTATTGGCGGATTCCTGGCGATTAGCTGGACCGATACTTTCCAGGCAGGCCTGATGATTTTCGCCTTAATCCTCACCCCGATCATGGCTTATATGGCCATCGGTGATCATAGTCAGCAGTTGGCAACTGTAATTGAAACAGCACGCCCGCATGCCAGCAATATGCTTTCAGGTTTAAGTACGGTTGCCATTTTATCTTCCCTCGCTTGGGGCTTAGGCTATTTCGGTCAGCCGCATATTTTGGTGCGTTTTATGGCGGCCGATTCAGTCAAGACCATTCCTGCGGCACGCCGTATTGGCATGAGCTGGATGATTTTATGTTTGGGCGGCGCAGTTGGTGCTGGTTTTATTGGTATTGCCTATTTCCAGCAGCATGCCGAACTGGCAAGCGTGGTCTCTCAAAACCCGGAAACCATTTTTATGGAACTGACCAAAATCCTGTTTAATCCATGGATTGCCGGCATTATTTTGGCCGCGATTTTAGCCGCAGTGATGAGCACGCTCAGCTGTCAGCTTTTGGTTTGTTCAAGTACCTTGACTGAAGATTTGTATAAATCATTTCTACGCAAGAATGCCTCGCAAAAGGAACTGGTCTGGGTCGGGCGCTTTATGGTGTTAGCCATTGCTGTTCTTGCCATCGTGTTGGCAAGCAACCCAAGCAGCAAAGTACTGGGGCTGGTTGCCTATGCCTGGGCAGGTTTTGGCGCGGCATTTGGACCCTTAATTATTTTGTCCTTGTTCTGGAAACGCATGACTTTAAACGGCGCCATCATGGGTATTCTGGTGGGTGCAAGCACGGTCATTCTGTGGAAAAACATGATGGCGGATACCGGATTATATGAAATTATTCCCGGTTTCATTCTGTCATTTGTCAGCATTGTCGTGGTGAGTTTACTGGAAAAAGCCCCTTCTCAAGACGTGATTCAACGTTTTGAACAGGCAGATGAATTGTATAAAAAAGAAATGGCCGAACTGCAAAATCAAATCCCTGCCCAACCGGAAAACTCCTTATAAAATCTGAATCATTGCAGTCTAGTTTGGCATTTACAATAAGGGGCTTTATGCCCCTTTGCTTTATTTTTGCCCTTTGCTTTTTAAATATATCTTGGAGCTTTCTTTAATCACTTCCATTACCGGATAACTGCGTGTTTCTTTAATCCCAGGCAATTGCCACAGCACCTGTCCTGAAATTCTGCGGAACTCTTCCATATTGGCACAGCGGATTTTTACCACAAAATCGAAACCGCCGCTGATCATATGACATTCCACGATTTCCGGATATTGCATGATCGCATCGGAAAATTCTTCCAACACATTAGGCGTGGTTTTATCCAGTAATATTTCCACAAACACCACAAAACTGGCATTCAGCATGTCAGGGTTGAGCTTCGCTTCATAGCCTAAAATAAAACCGTCTTTGGCTAATTTTTGCACCCGCGCCAGTGCTGCAGTGGCTGATAGATTCACTGCTTCAGCCAATTTGATATTCGAAATTCGTCCATCATTTTGCAGAATATCTAAAATTTTGATATCCGTTCTGTCCAAAGTAAAAATTGGGCTCGTCATCTGAATTATTCTCTAAAATGAATAAAAATTATAGTGAGTTATTCGGCATCCTTTCTGTAATCATAAATTATATAAGGTATTTGACTCAACAAAAAAATTGGCAGTCACAGGATGTTGGCATGAATATGATGGATACAGAAACCCGTTTCGACGAAGCAAAACCTCACTTTGAATATATTACTGAATTCAAAGAACAGAATGATTATGAAGTTGAGGTTAATACTGCCTGGCGCCGTGCTGAACCCGAGTGTGTTGAAAACCTGCTTGAATATAGCCAGATTTCTGAACAACTGAATCAGCGTATTTATGATCTTGCCTTCAACTTGGCCCACACATTGCGTGAACGTAAAAGCACGAATGGTAAAGCCGGAATCGTTCAGGGTTTATTGCAAGAATTTTCATTGTCCTCTCAAGAAGGCATTGCCCTGATGTGTCTGGCGGAAGCCTTGCTTCGTATTCCGGATAGTGCGACACGTGACCTGCTAATTCGCGACAAAATTAATCAGGGTAATTGGAAGGAGCATGTTGGGCAAAGTAGCCTGATGTTTGTCAATGCTGCGGCTTGGGGCCTCATGCTGACCGGCAAACTGATGGAAACGCCAAAACAGAAAAGTTTATCCAGTGTCCTGACCGGGCTTTTAGCACGTAGTGGTCGCGGTATTATCCGTAAAGCGGTAGATGTGGCCATGCGGATGATGGGTGAACAGTTCGTGACTGGTGAAACCATTCAAGAAGCGCTAGAACATGCAGAACTTTTAGAAGACAAAGGTTTCCGATATTCCTATGACATGCTCGGTGAAGCAGCACTCACAGAACATGATGCTGAACGTTATTACCAAGATTATAGCAATGCCATCCATGCCATTGGTCAGGCATCCAAAGACAAAGATGTTTATGAGGGTCCTGGCATTTCCATCAAGCTGTCTGCCCTGCATCCGCGCTATCAGCGTGCACAAATCAGCCGCGTACATGACGAGCTGTATCCAAAAGTGCTGCAATTGGCGGAACTGGCAAAACGCTACAATATTGGTTTAAACATTGATGCTGAAGAATCTGAGCGTCTGGAAATTTCCCTGGAATTATTAGACCGTCTGTGTTTTGAGCCTAGTCTTTCCGACTGGAAAGGGATTGGTTTTGTAATTCAGGCCTATCAAAAACGTTGTTTCAACGTGGTTGATTATGTAGTGGATTTAGCAAAACGCAGTCAAAAACGTTTGATGATCCGTCTGGTTAAAGGTGCTTACTGGGATAGCGAAATTAAGAAAGCCCAGATTGATGGCATGACTGACTATCCGGTATTTACCCGTAAAGTACATACGGACTTATCTTATATTGCCTGTGCCAAAAAACTCCTGGCTGCCCCAGAGCAGATTTATCCGCAGTTTGCGACGCATAATGCCCAAACCCTTGCCACGATTTACCATTTAGCCGATCCGAATCAATATTACAGCGGTCAATATGAATTCCAGTGTCTGCATGGCATGGGTGAACCACTATACGAAAATGAGGTGGGTGACAAAGCTGCTGGAAAACTCGGTGTTCCATGCCGGATCTATGCACCTGTCGGGAACCATGAAACTCTACTGGCTTATCTGGTGCGTCGTCTGTTAGAAAATGGCGCCAATACTTCATTCGTGAATCGCATTGCCGACAAAAATTTAAAAGTCGAAGACCTGATTGAGAATCCACGTCAAACCATTTTAAAAGCAGCCCAACAGGAAAATGCCGTAGTTGCTAAACATCCGAAAATCCCTTATCCAAAAGATTTATACGGTGCTCTGCGATCAAATTCGTCCGGATTGGACCTGGCCAATGATGCAAACCTGCAAGCCTTAAATGAAGTTGCAACAGACTTAGCGAATAGTCAATTCCAGGCTGCTGCAATGGGTACTGCTTTCTCAGAAATCGATAGTAGTCATCCAGTACAGATTATCAATCCAGCACAGCATCAGGACGTTGTTGGTACTGTCTATGAAGCCACCACTGAACAGGCAGAAATTGCCCTGACTCAGGCAGTGAATGCACAAAGTTTTTGGAGTAATCTGCCAAAGAATGAACGTGCTGCTTGCCTAAACAAAGCCGCCGACCTGATGCAACAACGTTTACTGCCACTGATGGTTCTACTGTCTCGTGAAGCCGGTAAAACCTATGCCAATGCGATT
>NZ_DJDC01000136.1:0-19934 GCF_002430855.1 Acinetobacter sp. UBA5934
AAAAAAGCTAAAGTTATGTATCTATTTTGGATGGTAGCAGTTTTTTTTTGTTGTTTATATAAATTTAAAAGTAATGACAAGGTTTGGGCATTAGGTTTTGAATCTGCATTTCCAGCATTATTAGCCTCAAAAATTAAAAAATTTGATGTTATTTATGATGATGCAGATAGATTTTCGCAGCTGTTCAATTTCCCTAAAATAATAAAAAATATACTCGAATACTTAGAGAAGTATGTATCACATAATTGTTTAATACATATAATTCCTGGTCGTGAACGATATGATTTTACCTCAAAGAATTTTTTAATTTTAAAAAATACTCCTACTAGTTTTGATGTGAAAAAGTCAGAATTAGTTGATTTGGACTTAGAAATAATTCAAAAAATTAAATCTTATGATTTAAATATTTATGTAAATGGTTGGTTAACTGATACACGTGGTATAGATATTATTAAAAAAGTTGCTGAAGCTAGAAAAAATATTTGTTTGCTTATGGCTGGTAGGGTAGATTCGGATTTAGCACAACAAATGTTAGCTTTTGAAAATGTTATATACTTAGGAGAATTACCTCAATATGAAGCATTGGCTTATTATCGAATAAGTAATTTTGTATTAACTTACTATAATCCAATATATCCAATTAATCGAATGGCAGAGGCAAATAAGTGGGGGGATGCCCTACAATATTCTGTTCCTGTAATAGTTAATAAAGAAGTATTGACAGCAGAATTTTTAAGATCTTCCAATAGTTGTATATCTGTAAATTATGAAGATTATCAAAGTTTAGTTAGTCAATTAGATAAGTTAATATTAAATAAAGAGAAATATGCACTATTGGTAGAAAATACTAAAAATCTACAGCAAATTTTTCCTACATTTGATGAACAATTAAATAATATTTTTGCAAAAATAGGTATTTAAAAATGAGTAAACTGAGCAAAATTTTATATTTTCTCGCAATGAAAACCTTTGGATCATTAAAGCCCAGATATGCCACGAAAGTAAATTATTATTTTCTAAAAAAATGGGGGGTTATTTTTAATGGTAAGCCCAATTATCTCTCTTCTAAAATATGGTTTGATGGAACAAATTATAGTCTAATTGAAATTGGTAATCAGGTTACTATGTCAAGTTATATTAGAGTTTTAACACATGATTGGTCTTTACATACTGTAGCCAAGGCATTTGATATTCCTCAAGAAAAACCAATTGGAAAAATTAGAGCGGTAAAAATAGGCGATTATAGCTTTATTGGAACAGGGACTATATTAATGCCTGGTTGTCAAATTGGAAAAGGGTGTATTATTGCTGCAGGGACGGTAGTTCGAGGAAAAATACCGGATTTTTCAATTTATGCTGGTAGTCCAGGTCAAATTATTGGGGATTCGCGAGAATACCTAAAGAAAAACTTGAATACAAATGAATTGAAATGATTTATATTTCTGCATTATTATTATTTTCTGCAGCCTTGGCTTTTTTAAAGCCAGGTTTAACTAAATATGGACTAAAATATATTTTTCTCACACCTCATGGTGTGAGTACTACTTTTTTTATTTTAATTCATATTCTTATGCCAGTATTACAGTGGTATTATGGTTTTTTTAGATATCAAGATGAGTATGATCCTTTAATATACTCAATTTCTATGTTTTTTTCATTTATAATTTATTTTTTATTTAATTTGGGTTTTATTTTATTTAATAAAAGTATTAATAATCCTATATTTTTCAATATCAAAGATTTTAATATTACGCATTTTAATTATAGAAATTTAATATTTTATGCCCTACTAATTTTTGCAGTAGGTTTTTATTACTCTTACCAAAATATTATTCAAATTTTATCTATGGGAATGGATGTTTATCTAAGAGATAGGATTTCATTTGCATATGGTCAAGGTATTAAAGTCTTATTTCCGCATTGGATATATATATCTTGTATTCTTGTATTTTTTTCATATTTAATGAGAAATAATAAATTATATTTATTTTTATTTCTATTGATTTTTGTGTATTCGGCTATTTATTATTCTATTAATAGTAATCGAAATTCATTATTTATTCTGTTTTTCCTATTGTTTTCAATTTATCTTTCTTGTAGATATTTTAAAATAAATTTTAAATATACATTTAAAATTATATTTCCGTTTTTTTGTATTTATATATTATATTTAATTGGTAAGTATAGGAAAGAAATAACTTCATCTGAAATTTCTAATAATTATAATGATGATTATGGTTTAATTAACTCTTTAAATGGTGCTTTTGGAAATCATGAAAATATAGTATGGTTACTTTCAAATCAATATCAAATTTTACTTGGAAAAACATACCTGGCTGGTTTTAGTAACTTTATTCCAAGAGCCCTATGGATAGATAAACCTTATGGAGCGGGTCCAGAGTTAAAAAATATGATTTATCCTGGCAGTTATGTTTTGGGGCAGGAAGGTAATTCATCACTAACAACTGGTTTTGTTACTGAACTATTAATGAATTATGGTGTTTTAACCAGTCTTTTATTTTCTTTTAGCACAGGGTTGTTTTTATGTATATTTTTTACTTATTTAAAAGATAAAAATAATCTATTTTTAAAAATTATTTATATTTATTTAATGGTTCTATTTTGTAGCCAATTTTTTTATGCAGAGTTTTTAGGGTTTTTCTCTAGAACTATATTTACTTTATTTCCATTATTATTTGGATTAATCATTTTTAGCATTCGGAGAAAAAGTTGAAACAAATTTTCCAAGATTTATCTAAAGGCGGCACTTCAATTGTTGAAGCCCCATCTCCTCAAGTAAGTACCGGTCACCTTATTATCTCTACCAGTATTTCTCTTATTTCTGCTGGTACAGAACGTATGTTGGTTGATTTTGGTAAAGCAAATGTCATTGATAAAGCACGTCAACAACCAGAAAAAGTACGTATGGTACTTGATAAGGTTAAAACTGATGGTCTGCTTACCACTTATGAAGCTGTTCAATCTAAATTGAACCAACCATTGCCTCTAGGATACTGTAATGTAGGTATCATTCAGGAAGTTGGTAAACAGGTTGAAGGTTTTAAAATTGGTGATCGAGTTGTTTCCAATGGTCACCATGCTGATGTAGTTAAAGTACCTAAAAACTTATGTGCAAAAATTCCAGATAATGTCTCTGATGAAGCTGCAAGTTTTACCGTATTAGGTGCGATTGCTTTACAAGGTATCCGTTTGGCACAGCCGACTTTAGGGGAGAGTTTTGTTGTCATTGGGGCGGGTCTTATTGGCTTAATGGCAATTCAATTACTTAAAGCAAATGGATGTCGCGTTTTAGCGGTTGATTTTGATCAAAAAAAATTAGAGCTGGCAAAAAAATATGGAGCTGAGATTTGTAATCCTGCTTTAGGTCAAGATCCAGTAACAGTGGCAGAAGTATTTGCACGTGGTTTAGGTGTAGACGGGGTAATTATTACCGCCTCGACTAAGTCAAATGATCCTGTACACCAAGCAGCATTAATGTGTCGTCAACGTGGCCGTATCATTCTGGTTGGTGTTGTAGGCTTAGAATTAAACCGTGCTGATTTTTATGAAAAAGAATTAAGCTTCCAGGTTTCGTGTTCATATGGCCCAGGTCGCTATGATGAATTCTATGAAGCGAAAGGTAATGATTATCCAATAGGTTTTGTTCGTTGGACAGAGCAGCGTAACTTTGTTGCCGTTTTGGATATGATGGCATCTGGTGCTTTAGATGTTGAAACATTGGTAAGTCATCGATTCAAATTTGAAGATGCAGTTGCAGCATATGAAGTACTTACCAATGTACGCGATAGTTTAGGTATTGTTCTACAATACGAACATCAGGTTGAAAATAGACATTTCAAACGTTTAGATTTACCGAACTATCAATTTAACTCGGTTGCTAAAGTGACTTTGGGTTGTATTGGTGCTGGTAACTATGCGTCACGTGTACTTATTCCAGCATTTAAGAAAACCAATGTTAATTTGCATACTATTGTGACTGCAAGTGGCGTGAATAGTGTAATTCATGGTGAGAAAGCTGGCTTCAAAATTGCCTCATCAGAACTAAATGATATTTGGCAAAATAGTGAAATTAATACCTGTATTATTGCAACGCGTCATAACACACATGCAAAATTTGTTCTGGATGCATTGAATGCGAATAAAAATGTTTTCGTGGAAAAGCCGCTAGCATTAAATTTAGCAGATGTAGATGCTATAGAAGATTTCTACCGATCTAATTCGTCTACCGCTAAACCTCATTTAATGGTTGGTTTTAATCGTCGGTTCTCACCACAAATTCAAAAAATGAAGCAGCTGTTAGCAACAGTAAAACAGCCTAAAACATTTATCATGACCATGAATGCAGGTGCTATACCAGTAGATCATTGGACTCAGGATCCTGAAATAGGCGGTGGTCGCATTATTGGTGAGGCCTGCCACTTTATTGATTTAATGCGATTCCTTGCAGGTTCAAAAATTGTCAATTACCAAGTACAAGGTATGGGAGCGCAATTTGATCACGACTTGGTTGAAGATAAAGCTTGTATAACCTTAGCCTTTGAAGATGGTTCATTTGGTACAATTTTCTATTTAGCGAATGGGTCTAATGCATTTCCAAAAGAACGAATTGAAGTCTTCACTAGTGGCAAGGTTCTTCAATTAGATAACTTTAGAAAAATGACAGGTTATGGATGGTCTGGATTCAAGAAAATGAATCTATGGAGCCAAGATAAGGGTCAGGAAAATTGCACCAAAGCTTTTGTTGAAGCAATTGAAAAAGGTGAAAGCACTCCAATTCCTTTAGACGAAATTTTAGAAGTTGCAAGAGTCACAATTCAAGCAGCCCAATTACTGAGAGAAAAGCAGGCTTAAGCTTTATTTGCTATGAAACTACTAAAATTAATTCATACCATTAAATATTTAAAATTTGTGCAGTTGTCTTATCGACTGCACTATCTTTTATTTAAACCAAGGACCAAGCAAACCGTATTTAATACTCAGCTTAGAAATGTAAAACAGAGTTGGCACAATACAGTAGCTAAACCTATGAGTATGCTTAGTCCAACACAATTTTTATTCTTAAATCATTTAGGTCAGTTAAACACGGCTGAGGATTGGAATACTCCGCAGCAAGAAAAATTATGGTTATACAACCTGCATTATTTTGATGACCTAAATGCAGAAAATGCTATAGAGCGTAAAGACTGGCATGATGATTTAATTAATAAATGGATTGCTGAAAATCCCTATTCTTCTGGTAATGCTTGGGAGCCTTATCCAAATTCTTTAAGAATTGTGAACTGGGTAAAATGGTCATTACAAGGCAATAGACTAAATGAACTTCAATTGCAGAGTCTAGCTTTACAAGCTGAGCATTTATCAAAAACTGTCGAGTGGCATATTCTCGCTAATCATTTATTTGCAAATGCAAAAGCATTAATTTTTGCAGGACTGTTTTTTGATACTTCAGAATCGAAAAAATGGCTAGATTTAGGATTAAAAATTTATAAAAAAGAAATTGATGAACAAGTTCTAGCGGATGGTGCAAATTTTGAATTAACACCAATGTACCATGCCATTTTTTTGGAAGATCTTTTAGATATTTATCAATTAATTGCTGTTTGTTATTCAGGTAATGACTTAATTGATGTTAGTCATTTAAAAAATAAAATTATTAAAATGCTTGAATGGCTTAAATATTTATCCCATCCAGATGGCGAGATTTCTTTTTTTAATGATGCTGCATTTGGTATTGCCTCTACCTATAAACATTTACGCAATTATGCTGAAAATTTAAAAATAATTATTGAGCTAAGTGATATTAAAGACATCAATTTAACTGACAGCGGTTATATCTCTGTTGAACGTGAAGCTTATAAATTTATTATGGATGTTGCTGAAGTCGGGCCAAGTTATCAGCCCGGACATGCCCACGCAGATACGCTGAGTTTTGAATTAAGTATATGGGGTTCAAGATTTATTGTAAATTCTGGGATATCTCAATATGGATTAGGTGCGGAAAGATTATATCAGCGCGGAACATCTGCCCATAATACTATTGAAATTGATCAGCAAAACTCTAGTGAAATTTGGTCTGGCTTTAGAGTTGCGAGAAGGGTAAGTCCTAAATTAGATGCACTTCATTATGATAATAATAAAATTATTAATTTTTCAGCATCTTATAAAAGCTTAACAGGTGCTACTCATAATCGCTCAGTGGATTTTCAGGAAAATCAAATTATCTTGAAAGATCGTTTAATCGGTGCATTTAAATCTGCAACCTCCTACATACATTTTCATCCCGATGTGAAAATAAAAAAAGAATCAAATAATCATTTTGTATGCGAATTAAATAATTACGTCATTAATATTTATCTAAAAGGTGATGTTAAAACTATGCTTATGGAGAGTTATTGGCATCCTGAATTCGGTAAATCAATTTCAAATTTTTGTTTGAAAATAAATTTATTATCCGATGATTACGAAATGTTAATTACATGTAGAAATATGGGTTCTTAAGATGTCAAGTATATGTATTATTAGTGCAAATAGTTTAGAAAACGAAAATGCTTCAAGAAATCGTGTACTGAGCTTTGTAAATTCGTTTCTAGCAGCGGGACACCAAGTTAAACTGATTTCAATGGATGATGAAAAATTTCAGCTTTTAGAGCATGAAAATTTTTTACATTTTAAAATTCCATTTGTTGATACAAAAATTTCATCTTTTATAAAACGTGCTTTGATGGAAATGAAAATAGCTTCACTTGCATTAGAGAAAGCAAATGAATTTAATTGTGATGTTAATCTAATTACAATTCCATCGATGTTTTTACTTCATTTAAGCTTCTTACTTAAATCTGGAAAAACTAAAATTTTAGATATTCGTGATTTAAGCTGGGAGTATTTGGATACTAAGTCATTAATAAATAGAATTGCTAAAAGAGTTTTTACTCAAAGTGCTTTGGTCAATTTAAAAAAGTTCGATCTTATCAGTGTAACTAATGATCACGAGTTTGATTATATTTCTAAACATGTCTGTAATAAAGAATTAATCGTTAAAGTCCCAAATGGAGTTTCACTTTCAGTTTTTGAAAAGTTAAGTCACGTTCAGCAGAATCACTCTAATCAGTTTACTGTGACTTATATTGGTAATGTAGGTTTAGCGCAAGATTTATCCACACTGATTGAAGCAAGCAAACTATTACCGCATGTTCAATTTAATATTGTCGGTACAGGCACGGACTTTGAAAGAATTAATACATTAGTTGATTCTAATCAACAGAACTTAAATTTCTGGGGCCGTCGTCAATTTAATGAACTTTTAGAAATATATAATCAATCTGATGTTCTATATGCACAATTGACCCCAGAATTTTCTACTGCTATGCCTTCTAAATTATATGAATATTTATCTACAGGAAAATATGTTCTATATGGGGGCCTTGGTGTAGCTGGAAAAACATTAGAAAACTTTCAAAATGTTTCTTTAATAACTCCTTGTAATATCGAAGTATTAAAGAATGAAATTCAACATCTTCAAGAAAATGGTAAATATCAACAGTTAAGTTTAGAAAATAGAGAAAAAATAAAATCTGAATATTTACGTGATGTTACAGTTGAAAGACTTATCTCCATGATTTAAGTAAATTTACATTTAAAGTAAATAATTTCAAGATATAATACTTTTCATGGAAAGTAAGTAAAATCTGGGTGTATTTGTAAAGATTATTGCAGTAATAAGTATTGAAATAATTTTAATTTTAGAACTTCTTTGCAAATTAAATAAGGACAATTAAGGTTATATACATGAAACGTTTAATTGATTTTTTAATAGCTTTAACAGCATTAGCTCTTTTGAGTCCAATTTTCCTTTGGGTTGCTTATAAAGTTCGTAGAAACTTAGGTTCGCCAATTTTCTTTTATCAAGAGCGGCCTGGAAAAGATGCAAAAATTTTCAAAATGATCAAGTTCCGTTCCATGAAGGATGCATTTGATAAAGAAGGAAATCCTTTGCCTGATGAAATGCGAATTACACCCTTCGGCCAAAAGCTTCGTTCCACCACTTTGGATGAAATGCCTCAACTCATTAATGTCTTAAAAGGAGATATGAGTATTGTGGGTCCTCGTCCTCAAATGAAAGATTTTCTGGAACATTATACTCCTGAGCAAATGCGTCGCCATGAAGTTAGACCAGGTATGACCGGACTTGCCCAAGTCAGTGGTCGTAATAATTTGTCTTGGGAAGAAAAATTCGAATTAGATGTGCAATATGTAGAACAACAATCCTTTTGGCTTGATTCTAAAATTATGTTTAAAACTGTTAAAGTAATGTTAACTAAAGAAGGCATTAATGCTCCCGATCAAGAGGTGGGTGCAGCGCGGTTTTCTAATAAACATATTTCGGATAGTCATCTGTCGAAAAATGGATAAAATAAATTTCTTTTCATTTTCAATTTTGTAAATATTATGATCAAGAAAGCCATTCTCCCAGTTGCTGGTCTGGGAACCCGTTTTTTACCTGCCAGTAAATCTATTCCTAAAGAAATGGTGATAGTGGTCGATCGTCCAGCCATTGAGTATGTGGTACGTGAGGCTGTAGCGGCAGGTATAGAGCAAATCATCCTGGTGACCCATTCATCCAAAGCGTCGATTGAAAATTATTTTGACCGTAACTTTGAACTGGAAACAACGCTTGAAAATAAAAAGAAATTTGACTTATTAAAGGAGATCACAGAAATCTTACCTCCCCATGTCAGCGTGGTGAGTGTTCGGCAGCCGCAACCCTTGGGCTTAGGTCATGCAGTACTCTGTGCCAAAGATGTTATTGGTCATGACGATTTTGCTGTTTTGCTTCCCGATGTATTGGTTAAAGATAAAGATCCGATTAATGACTTAAGTTTGATGATTCAACGTTTTAACGCATCTCAAGCTTCACAAATTATGGTGGAAGCGGTGCCTGAGCATCTGGTAGATCAATATGGCATTGTCGATGTGGTGGCATCACCTGCAGAAGGCGAAAGTATAGTAATGCAAGGGATTGTAGAAAAGCCTGCAGTCGGTACGGCGCCATCCAATCTCTCTGTCGTGGGGCGCTATGTATTGCCGGCCAATATTATGCAGCTTTTGGCAACAACACCTAAAGGTGCAGGAAATGAAATTCAATTGACCGATGCAATTGCAGAATTACAAAAAACGGAAGCGGTGGAAGCCTATCGAATGAAAGGTCAAACCTTTGATTGCGGTAGCAAATTGGGTTATCTCAAAGCAGTGTTACATTATGGAGTAGATCATCCTAAATTGGGTGAAGATTTTAAAGCACTCATTCAGGAACTTAAATTATAAGGCGAGAAAATAATGAAAGTTGCAGTATTTGGACAAACCCTTTATTCAGGTGTCCTGTCAGCATTACTGGCCGAATGTGGCCATCAGGTATATTGGTGTGATTTTCTAAAAAACCGTACTTTAGAGCATGCTTATGCCCAAGATGATGCAGTCAAACAATTGCTGGATAAACAGGAAAAAATTGGCTTTTTAAAATACTGTCACCTAAATGATATTGCCTTGGATACAGATGCCTATTTCTTTAGTTTTAATCCGGCTGAAGAAAATTCAGGTATAGAAATATTAAAAGAAATCGGCCAGCGTCAGATTATTCATCCCAAACTGATGATTAATGCTTCTACGCTAGGCTTGCATGGGACTGACAAATTTCAGAAATATTTACCTGAAGATGATTGGGTTTATTTACCTGACATTATTCAGGAGGGCGATGCTTTAGCCAGCTTTACCCAAGCCAAGCAGCTGATAGTGGGTACTACCCAGGCAACGGTTCAGCTGAAAGTAAAAGAGTTATTGCGTCCTTTATTTCCACTTCAACACAATTATTTGTTTATGCCGATTTTGGATGCTGAATTTACCAAGCTCAGCATTTCAGGCATGTTAGCAACACGTATTAGCTATATCAATGACTTAGCCGTAGTTGCGGAAAAATTAGGAATTGACATAGAACAGGTGCGGCAGGGCATGGGAGCCGATAGCCGTATCGGATTGTCTTATTTAAAGCCCGGAGCAGGTTTTGGGGGAGAAAACTTCTCTCATGACATTCTCACATTGGCCAACACGGTTTCCGGTACAGGGACTAAAAGCCAGCTATTGGCACAGGTTTGGGAGATCAATGAGCAACAAAAAGAGCTGCTGTTTAGAAAGCTGTGGAATTACTATCATGGCGATTTAAAAGGTAAAACAGTAGCAATTTGGGGTGCTTCTTTTAAGGAAAATACTGCGCGGATTCAACAATCACCGATTCATACCATGCTTAAAGCCTTATGGGCGCAAGGGGTAACAGTCAAATTGCATGATCCGCAGGCATTGGCAGAAATTGAAAAAGTCTATGGGCATCGTGAGGATTTGATTTATTGTACTGACCAATACGAGGCCGTTAATGGCGCACATGCCTTATGCCTGTTAACTGCTTGGAAACAATATTGGAGTCCCGATTACCCGAATTTATTAAAAATAATGCAGCATCCACTGATTTTAGATGGTCGAAATATTTATGATCCAGACTATGTCAAAGCACAGGGATTTGCCTATATGGGGGTAGGGCGTTAATGATGAACCAAGCACAACCTTATCAAGTAGAAGAAATTGATACAGTTTTGACCAAGCTGTTGAACTTAAAAAATAAATTTGAGAATCAGCATTTAACCGATTTTTTTGCAGAAGATCATGACCGTTTTCAAAAATTTTCTGTAAATTTAGAAACCATTGTCTTTGATTTTAGCAAGCACCGGGTCAATCAGACTGTACTTGACCATTTGGTGGATTGGGCCAACGCACAAGAGCTCAAGCCTTGGATTAAACGGCTGTTTTC
This sequence comes from Acinetobacter sp. UBA5934, assembly GCF_002430855.1. Classification (NCBI taxonomy): domain Bacteria; kingdom Pseudomonadati; phylum Pseudomonadota; class Gammaproteobacteria; order Moraxellales; family Moraxellaceae; genus Acinetobacter; species Acinetobacter sp. UBA5934. The sequence goes on from NZ_DJDC01000136.1 coordinate 10,874, forward strand.
TACTGAAGCTATTAACTATACCGAACAGCGTGCCGCGATGCATTGGGCCTTACGTTTGCCTGCACGGGATCAACAGCATGCTGAGGTTGCAGCGCAAGTACATGAGCAACTTCAGCGCATGTATGCCTTGGTGGAAAAAATCCATGCCGGTCAATTTCGTGGTGCTACCGGGGAAGTGATCCAGGATGTGGTCAATATTGGCGTTGGGGGATCAGATCTTGGGCCATTGATGGTCAGTCATGCCTTATCCGACTTTAAAAAACAGACCACCAAACCTTTAAATGTACATTTTGTATCGACCATGGATGGCAGTCAGCTTTCAGAATTGCTGCATCAGCTGCGTCCTGAGACTACTTTATTTATTATCTCATCCAAGTCTTTTGGCACCATTGATACCTTATCCAATGCGCAAACCGTGCGTTTATGGCTAGAAAAAGCCTTAGGTCAGCATCCGCATATTCTCAAGCATCATTTTATTGGGGTATCGACCAAACCCGAGAAAATGACCGAATGGGGAATTGCATCTGAAAATCAATTATTGCTTTGGGATTGGGTCGGCGGGCGTTATTCGCTCTGGTCATGTATCGGCCTGCCCATAGCACTCAGTATTGGGGTTGAAGGCTTTAAGCAGTTGCTTGCCGGGGCTTATATCATGGATCAACATTTCCAGAATGCCCCTTTTACACAAAATATACCGGTGTTAATGGGCTTGCTGGGTGCATGGAATAACAACTTTTTAGATATCCAGACCCATGCCATTTTGCCTTATGACGGTCGTTTAAAATACTTTGCTTCGTATTTACAACAATTGGAAATGGAATCGAATGGTAAATCGATTCAGCGCAACAATGAAAAAGTTCAACTTGATAGCTGTCCGATTGTGTGGGGAGAGGTTGGACCCAATGCCCAGCATGCTTTCTATCAGTTATTGCATCAAGGCACACAAGCCGTAAGCTGTGATTTTATTGCACCAGTGCAACGTTATAATGCCCAGCAATTTACTTATGTAGACAATGCAGATGCCTTGATTGAGCAGCATCATCTGGCTTTGTCAAACTGTCTGGCACAGTCACGCTTGCTGGCTTTTGGCAATCAGGCATTAGATCAGACCGAACTCAAGGATCTACCTGCCTATAAACAATATGCAGGCAATCAGCCTAGCACTACCATTTTATTAAAAGAGTTGACACCGTATAGTCTCGGCATGTTAATTGCCATGTATGAACATAAAGTGTTTGTACAGTCTGTGCTATGGAATATCAATCCCTTTGACCAATGGGGTGTGGAAAAAGGCAAGGAAATTGCCAATCAGTTATTGCCTATACTGAATGGTGAGCAAACTGATATTAGCGGCTTAGATGGTTCAACCCAGGGTTTGATTAAAATCCTAACAGCTTAATTAAAATTATAATAGGAAAGACATGGCTAAAATTTTAGTGACCGGTGGTGCAGGCTATATTGGCTCACATACTTGTGTGGAACTGCTAAATTCAGGACATGAAGTCGTTGTTCTAGATAATCTGTGCAATAGTTCGGAAGAATCTTTAAATCGTGTGCAACAGATCAGCGGAAAATCCCTCACTTTTGTACAAGGTGATATTCGTGATGCACAGGTTTTGGATCGGGTTTTTCAGCAGCATAAGATTGATGCCGTGATTCATTTTGCCGGTTTAAAAGCGGTAGGGGAAAGCCAGCAAATTCCACTGGCTTATTTTGACAATAATATTTCCGGCTCTATTCAACTGGTACAGGCCATGGAGCGCGCAGGAGTATTCAATTTAGTCTTTAGTTCATCGGCCACAGTGTATGATGAGGCGAATGTATCACCTTTAAATGAAAGTATGCCTACAGGTATGCCGACGAATAACTATGGTTATACCAAACTGATTGTTGAACAGCTTCTACAAAAGTTGTCGATTGCAGATGAACGCTGGTCGATTGCATTACTGCGTTATTTCAATCCGGTCGGTGCACATAAGAGTGGTTGTATTGGAGAAGATCCACAAGGTATTCCGAATAACCTGATGCCTTTTGTCACTCAAGTTGCAGTGGGCCGCCGGGAAAAACTGGCAATCTTCGGCAATGATTACGATACTGTTGACGGAACTGGCGTGCGCGATTATATCCATGTGGTGGATTTAGCGAATGCACATTTGTGTGCCTTGAATAATCGCCTTATGGCAAAAGGCTGTCGTGCCTGGAATATTGGAACCGGTAAGGGTTCCTCTGTTTTAGAAGTGGTGAAGACTTTTGAACGGGTAAATCATGTGCCCGTTGCTTATAGCATTGAGCCACGCCGTGAAGGAGATGTGGCGACTTCATTTGCAGATAATAGCCGTGCTGTGGAGGAATTAGGCTGGAAACCCCAATATACTCTGGAAGATATGCTAGCGGATAGCTGGAACTGGCAAAAGCAAAATCCGCAAGGATTTAAGTAATACGGAATAATGAATGGATAGGTGTATTTGATGATCTTAAAATTAATTTTAAGTGATTTATATCGATATACAGGCAATCAAAAACTAAGTTCCTTGGTTAAAAATTATTTTTTTAATCGAGGATTTAATTTTTCTGTCTGGCTCAGAATTGCCAGTTCTAAAACCTGGTTCGCAAAGATTGCCTATCCTATTTTTTATTATAAAAAGAAAAAGTATGGCATCGATATTCATGCCAATACAAAAATCGGGTTTGGCTTATATATCGGTCATGGCGGACCACTGGTGGTCAGTCCAACGGCAACCATAGGCAATAATGTGAATTTATCACAATATACCACGATCGGTGCAAATTTAGGTCCAGCAGCGATTATTGGCGATAATGTCTATATCGGACCGAATGTGTGCATTATTGAAAATGTAAAAATTGGCAATAATGTGACCATCGGTGCGGGTAGTGTGGTGACCAAAGATATACCTGAAAATGCGACAGCTGCGGGTAATTATGCCAAGGTACTCAATTTTGATCAGCCAGGAAAATTTGTGAATAAAAGATACAAAATTTGAATGACTGATTTTTTAAATCATATCTTTCTAGCTAATATTAAAAAAGCTTTATGTATCTGATGAATAGAAGAGCAATTTTAGCTTTAAATATAAAGACGATTCGCTAATTTTTGAAAATAAAAAGAGCTCAATTTGAGCTCTTTTTTATAAAAATGGCAATGTACAAACATCTCGCCCTTTTATTTTTGACCATTACTTTGAATTAACTGGGTCAATTCATCTACATACTTTTGTATCGGTTTAGGATTTTTGTCCGCATGACTTTCAATATTCAAGCGCATTAACGGTTCGGTATTGGAAGCGCGTACGTTTAAACGCCAAACGTCAAAATCCAGGCTCACGCCGTCTGTTTGATCAATAACCGGATTTTGATCGGCAAAGTGATCAAAAATCTTTTGAATAGTTGTTTGGGTATTTGCCACTTTGAAGTTGATTTCGCCTGAACATGGGAATTTTGCAATCATTTCTTCTACAAGAGTAGAAAGCGGCTTCTTGGTTTCTGACAATACAGATACCGCCAACAGCCACGGAATCATACCGCTATCGCAATAGGCAAAGTCACGGAAATAATGGTGAGCACTCATTTCTCCGCCATATACCGCATTATGCTCACGCATTTTTTCTTTAATGAAAGAATGACCTGATTTAGATTGAATTGCTTCCCCTTGATATTGCTCAACAATGTCAAAGGTATTCCATACCAGACGGGGGTCATGCACAATTTTCTCACCCGACTGTTTCAGCAAGAAAGCTTGAGCCAATAGACCCACAATATAATAGCCCTCAATAAACTGGCCTTTTTCATCAAACAGGAAGCAACGGTCAAAATCACCATCCCAGGCAAGGCCCATGTCAGCACCATGTTCAATAACTGCATTACGCGTGCTGTCACGATTTTCGACGAGCAGTGGGTTGGGAATACCGTTCGGGAACGTACCATCGGCTTCATGGTGAATTTTAATAAATTCTACCGGTACATTCAGAACTTTGAATTTTTCTTCAATTGCATCGATCACATGACCTGCTGCACCATTACCGGCATTCACTACCAATTTCATTGGTGTGATTTGTGATGGTTCGATGTAAGTCATGAGGTGATCTACGAATTCAGGCAAGATATTATATTTTTCGGTTGTGCCTTTTTGCTCAACGTCTTTAAAGACACCTGATTCTGCCAAAAGCTGAATCTCTTTTAGCCCTGTATCTGCACTAATGGGACGTGCATTTTCACGCACTAGTTTCATCCCGTTATAGTCCATCGGGTTGTGGCTGGCTGTGACTTCTATACCGCCTTGAACGTCCAGGTGGAATGCACCAAAATAAACTTCTTCTGTGCCGGTCATGCCAAGGTCAAGTACGTTAACACCGGCATCATTTAAACCACGAATAGTTGCTTGTTTTAGGCCTTCACTACTTAGACGAATATCACAACCTATGACTATAGTCTTGGGTTGATAGATTTGACCATACGCCCGACCAATTTTATAGGCGATATCTTCATTTAATTCTTCACCCAATTTTCCACGAATGTCATAAGCTTTAAAACAAGTAAGTGTCATGGTTTTTTACTCTTTCCTTTACAAGAAAAAGGCCGGTTGCCCAGCCTTATATCAAAATTTATTATTCAACCGTTACCGATTTTGCCAAGTTACGCGGCTGATCGACATCCGTTCCACGTAAGACTGCTACATGGTAAGACAGCAGTTGCACAGGAATACTGTAAACAATTGGAGCAAGGAGCGGGCTAATACCTGGGATATGAACTACATGTTGACGCTCTTTGCCTTTAATGCCGCTGTTTTCATCGGCAAAGACGAACAGCTCACCACCTCGAGCCTGAACTTCTTCCATATTGGATTTTAGCTTGTCCAGCATGTCATCTTGCGGAGCAAGAATTACCACTGGCATGTCATTGTCTACTAATGCTAATGGACCATGTTTCAGTTCACCTGCCGCATAACCTTCGGCATGAATATATGAAATTTCTTTCAGTTTCAATGCACCTTCAAGGGCAATTGGGAACTCGGTACCACGACCTAAAAACAGACAGTGTTGCTTTTCTACAAACAATTCAGATAAACGTAAAATGTCTTTATCCTGTTGCAAAGTATCTAAAATGACTTTAGGGGTATGCCATAAATCAGTGGTAATAGCTGTAATTTGTTCAGCTGAAATCGTTTGCTTGACCTGACCAATTTTGAGTACTAACAGCATGAGGGCCGCAAGCTGAGTGGTAAATGCTTTGGTTGAAGCCACACCAATCTCAGGTCCAGCCAAAGTTAACAGGCTATGATTGGTTTCACGTACCATAGAAGATGTGGCTACATTACAAATGGTCATGGTTATAATGTTTAAATTTTTTGCAGCAGCACGTTTTTGTGTATCACGCAGCGCAGCCAAGGTATCGGCGGTTTCACCAGATTGAGAAATACACACATATAGGGTGTTATTCACAATCACCGGCGTACGGTAACGGAATTCGCTGGCAATTTCGACTTGGCAAGGCAGGTCAATCAGTTGTTCAAACCAGTATTTTGCAATCATGCCGGCATGGTAACTGGTCCCGCAGGCAATAATTTGCACTTGCTGAATATTTTCAAAATCCGCAACTGCATTCTTTAAGAAATCTTCGCGTAAATCATTTCCATTTAATGCCTGGGAAATGGTTTGCTGAATCGCTTCAGGTTGCTCATAAATTTCTTTCAGCATGTAGTGCTTATATTCACCTTTAGACGCATTGCTGACTGTTGCATCCAGTTCTTTGACTGGACGGTTCACCAATTGCCCATCCACAAATACTTCAATGCTATTGCGTGTTAAACGTGCAATATCACCTTCTTCTAGGTAAATAAAACGGTTGGTAATTGGAAGCAGTGCCAATTGATCCGAACTGATAAAGTTCTCGCCAATACCTACGCCAATGACCAAAGGAGAACCTTCCCGCACAGTAATCAGTTCATCAGGATGATCTGTATGTACGATGCCCAGAGCATATGCACCTTTGAGCTGAGGAACAACCTGTTGAACCGCTTCTAGAAGGCTGGAAGTAGATTTCAATGCATCATTGACCAGATGCGCAACAACTTCGGTATCTGTTTGTGAAGTAAACACATAGCCTAGAGCTTCAAGATCATCTTTCAGCTCTTGGTAGTTTTCAATAATACCGTTATGCACCACAGCAACCGTACCTGAAATATGCGGATGGGCATTATTTTCAGTCGGTTTACCATGCGTTGCCCAGCGGGTATGCGCAATCCCCAGTGAACCTTCGATATTCGACTCATTCACTGCTTGTTCCAAATTGATCACTTTACCCACACGACGTTCGCGCAGGACATGACCGCCATTGATCAGCGCAACACCAGCTGAATCGTAGCCACGGTATTCAAGGCGCTTTAAGCCTTCAATTAAAATATTGGTAATATTACGTTCTGCAACGCCACCGACAATTCCGCACATAGTTATAATCCTCTTATTTTTTCAATTTTTGGGGGCGTTGATAGTTTTCTTTAGCCACTTGTTTTGAGCGCTCAAAGGCCAAACTATTTTCTGCTACATCGCGTGTGATGACTGAGCCAGCACCTACAGTTGCGCCATTGCCTATACTGACCGGAGCAACCAGTGAGCTATTCGAGCCGATAAAGGCTGAGTCACCAATAATGGTTTTAAATTTATTGGCGCCATCATAATTGCAGGTAATGGTACCGGCACCAATATTTGAACCTGCGCCAACTTCGGCATCACCTAAATACGTAAAGTGATTGGCTTTAGAGCCGAGTCCAATAATGGAGTTTTTCACTTCAACAAAGTTACCGATATGGACTTCATTGGCCAGTTTCGCACCTGGACGTAAACGAGCAAATGGTCCAATTTGCGTATCTTCCCCGACAACAGCATTGTCGAAAATACTGTAGGGTTGGACCTTGGTGCCTGAAGCAATTTTACTATTCTTAATTACACAGCCTGCACCAATTTCGACATTGTCGCCGAGTTCACAGTTACCTTCGATAATCACATTGATATCGATTCGCACATCTTGACCAACCACTAAGTTACCACGCAGGTCGAAGCGGCTTGGATCAATGATATGCACGCCTTGCTGCATCAGAAGCTTGGCCTGATAGGCCTGGAATTCACGTTCCAACGCTGCCAGCTGAAGACGGTCATTCACGCCTTCAACCTCAAAGGCACGTTCCGGTTCAACAGAAGCCACTTCAAGACCATCTGCAATGGCCATGGCCACGATGTCAGTCAGGTAGTATTCGCCTTGGGCATTATTGTTGCTCAAACGTGGCAACCATTGATGCAGTTTGGCATTGCTGACACAATAAATACCGGTATTAATTTCCTGAATTTGACGCTGTGTATCGTTGGCGTCTTTATGCTCAACAATGGCTTGAATTTTATTGTTTTCACGAACGATACGGCCATAACCAGTGGCATCGGCCAAGGTTAAGGTCACCAGACCAATTCCTGTTTCACGTGAAACAGCTAATAGCTTTTCTAAGGTTTCTTGGCTAATACAAGGCACGTCACCGGAAAGGATCAGCGAAACGCCATCGCTAGGAAGTACAGGTAATGTTACTTTTACCGCATGGCCAGTTCCAAGTTGTTCAGCCTGTTCAACCCATTGCACATTTTCCTGTGCAAAAGCTTGCTGAACTAAATCACCGCCATGCCCAAAAATGGTAATGATATTTTGTGCATTTAATTTTTTTGCTGTTTCAATGACATGACCGAGTAGGGGACGTCCTGCGAGCGGCTGCAATACTTTGGGTAAGCTCGAACGCATTCGAGTTCCTTTACCTGCAGCAAGAATAATCACAGAAGTTGACATAATACACCTTAAAAACTTGGCTTAAGCCATTGAAATGTTGAGGTACACGAGAATACAGATTGCGGCCCAAATGCCGGCAATAATATCGTCAAACATAATGCCGAAACCGCCACCGACTTGACGGTCGATGACACGAATAGGCCAGGGTTTCCAGACATCGAATAAGCGGAACAGGGCAAATCCAACCAGCACCCAAAGCCAGCTCATTTGTGCGAAGTAAATCAGTGGCAGAAAGGTAATCGATTGTCCTGCAAATTCATCCCAAACAATACGGCCATCGTCATGTACACCCATGACTTTAGCGGTTTGCCCACAAATATAAATGCCGATAAGTGACATTAAAACCATGGCAATAATGGAGTTGGTAAAGCCAATTGCAAGCCAAGCAGGAATAAACAGTAATGCAAAGGCTGAACCAAAAGTGCCTGGTGCTTTGGGTAACAACCCGGAACCAAATCCGACACCGCAAAAAACGATAAAGCGGTTGTACCAGGACATGTCTTTAAAGGGAATCGCAGGTTTATGCAAAGTGTTGATATCCATAAAAATGTAGCGAATGATCTACGCCATTCTGCACAAAAGTTAATTCAGGTTGTTGAGCAATTTGCCCAATCTTACTAATGTTGACATCTAATTGTTGTAGCAAAAGCTTTTCATAATTTTGCGGGCTTATTGTAAAGCATAACTCATAGTCATCGCCACCCGCGAGAGCATATTGCCATTGCTGTTCTTGTTGTAATTTTTTTAAAGCGGCATCAATTGGTAGCTGGTCTAAATCCAAAATTGCACCGACATGTGATGCTTTAAGGATATGTCCTAGGTCTTGGGCTAAACCATCAGACACATCAATCATGCTAGATGCCAAGCCTTTGAGTTGCTCTCCAAGCTGGCAACGTGGCGTTGGATAATCCAGACGTTTTTGTAAGGGATGTCCTAAATTTTGCAAAGCAAATGCCGCATCACCGACTGTGCCAGAGACGCAGACATAATCGCCGACTTGCGCGCCTGAACGTGTAACGGCTTTGCCCGTTTCAACCCAACCAAGCGCTGTGACAGAAATGGTCAGATGAGGACTTTGCGTGGTGTCCCCACCAATTAAACTCACACCAAATTGATCGCAACAATCATATAAACCCTGACTAAAGCCTTTAAGCCAGTCATGATCAATTTGGGGTAGGCTCAATGCGAGTAGAATGCTGTGCGGTTTTGCACCCATCGCAGC
>NZ_DJDC01000136.1:20023-22780 GCF_002430855.1 Acinetobacter sp. UBA5934
GCAATATCAGATAAATTGACAGCCACAGATTTCCAGCCGATGGCATGTGGATCGGTTTCTAAAGGAAAATGGCGTCCAGCAACCAGTGTATCGGCACAGATGACCAGTTGTTGCTGTGGAGGAGGGGTGAGCAAGGCTGAGTCGTCACCGACACCTAAATCGACAGACGCAGAAGTCTGACGATTGAAATAGGTGTCAATAATCGAAAACTCAGCCATACAACAAATCTACTGAAAAATTAGTCGGCTTGTTGCTTTTCTGCTGCACGTAAGCTGGTTGCTAAACGGTCCAATACACCGTTGATGTATTTATGGCTGTCTGCACCGCCAAAATGTTTAGCAAGCTCAATCGATTCATCTAGAACCACGCGATATGGAATTTCAAGATGTTCTTTCAATTCATACGCACCAAGACGAAGCGTTGCGAGTTCAACGCCATCAAGCGCATCAATTTCGCGATCAAGCACAGGGATTAAGAGCGCATCCAATGCTTCATGATTGGCAACCACTTGAGTCAACAATTCATGATAATAGCCGAGATCCACTTTGTGCATGGCATTTTCCACACGTGTACGTGCTTCAATCTCATGTACCGGATTGTGGCTCATCTGCCATTCATAAATTCCTTGTACAGCAAAGCGACGTGCTTTACGTTTTGCTGCATAAGTTGCTTGAAGTGTTTGCGACATAGCGTTAAATAGCCTTTAACAAGTTAACCATTTCAATTGCAGTAAGGGCAGCTTCACCACCTTTATTACCTGCTTTTGTACCCGAGCGTTCAATCGCTTGTTCAATACTATCCGTAGTCAATACACCATTAATTACTGGTAAGCCAGTGTCCAGACCAACCACGCCTAAACCTTTGGCACATTCACCAGCAACAAAATCGAAGTGAGGCGTGCTACCACGAATCACGGCGCCAAGTGCAATAATTGCATCAAAACCATTTGAAGCTGCCAATTTTTTAGCAACCACAGGAAGTTCCCAGGCGCCAGGTGCGTGAACAACAGTGATATTATCCTCTGATACACCATGACGTTTCAATGTATCAATTGCACCTTCTAATAGATGTTCGACAACAAAACTATTAAAACGACCCACTAAAATCGCGTAACGGCCTTCGCTCGCGAGATGTAACATACCTTCAATACGGCGAACTGCCATAGCAACCTCGATTATTTCTCTGTTGTTTGATGTGCGGTGATGTATTCCACCACTTCTAAATTAAAACCTGATAATGCATTAAAACGTAATGGCGAGCTGAGTAATTTCATTTTCTCAACCCCTAAATCACGTAAAATCTGTGCACCTACACCAATGGTTTGATACTGCTGAGACAACGCAGCACTTGATTTGGTTGGTTTTGGTGTAGTTAAACTTTCCAGCGCAGGGCCAAGATCCTGTAAATGGCGTTGACCGATCCAGACCAGTACACCACGATCACTATTGGAAATTTCTTTCAGGGCGCGATCTAGGTTCCAGGCCGGTTCGCCATCTTGCTTATTAATTTTCAGCAAGTCACGGGTCGGGTTAAAACCATGCACACGCACTGTGGTCACGCCATCTTTAGGCTCACCTTTGACCAAGGCCAAATGAATATCCGGGTTACCCAGTTCACGATAGCGATACAGATCAAAGCTGCCATATTCAGTATCGATTTTTTGCTGATCAATACGCTCAACCGTTTGTTCATTGGTCATGCGGTAATGAATCAGATCCGCAATGGTACCAATTTTCAAACCATGTTTTTCTGCGAAAACTTCAAGATCAGGACGGCGCGCCATGGTGCCATCTTCATTAATAATTTCACAGATCACCGATGCTGGTTCAAGACCAGCCAAACGTGAAAGGTCACAACCTGCTTCAGTATGACCGGCACGGTGCAATACGCCACCTGGCTGTGCCATCAGTGGGAAAATATGACCCGGTTGCACAATGTCTGCAGGTTTGGCATGCGCTGCCACGGCTGTTTGAATCGTATGGGCACGTTCAGCAGGTGAAATTCCGGTAGAAATTCCTTTCGCAGCTTCAATCGAAAGCGTGAAGTTAGTACCGTGCTGGGCGCCGTTGGCATCGACCATTAAGGGTAAATTGAGTTGCTGGCAACGCTCTTTACTTAAAGTCAGGCAGACCAAACCACGCGCATGGGTGATCATAAAGTTGATGTCTTCTGGACGTACGTGTGTCGCAGCAATAACTAAATCACCTTCATTTTCACGATCTTCATCATCCATCAGGATGACCATTTTTCCTGCACGGATATCTGCTACGAGCTCTTCAACGGTATTGAGCGGCATCTACCTTCACCTTCTTTTTGTCTCAAATGACATTTTGCTTGCATTGATTGTTGCATAGTCTACCGTTTTTTTACGATGTTTGCCTATGCTTATTGGTTTCCATTCCCGGTTCATTGTTATACACAGTGCCTGAACACTTGAAAAGAGGACTTTATTTTAAAAAGCAGCGATTATGCTGAATCTTTAAGCAGTTGAAATACATAAATAATGACAAACTTATGCAAAATGGTGCTGATTTATGGGCTGGCAAACGCGACTGGTATAAAAAAAGCCCCCATCTTTCGATGAGGGCTTTTTTGAATCTGGAGCGGGAAAGGAGACTCGAACTCCCGACCCCAACCTTGGCAAGGTTATGCTCTACCAACTGAGCTATTCCCGCCTTGGCGTCCCCTAGGGGACTTGAACCTCTGTTACGGCCGTGAAAGGGCGGAGTCCTAGGCCACTAGACGAAGGGGACACGC
>NZ_DJDC01000199.1:0-7805 GCF_002430855.1 Acinetobacter sp. UBA5934
AAATATATAAAATTAAAAATAAAGAAATGACTAATAATACAACTGAAAAACCAAGATGATATAAAAAAACTTTTAATCTCTCTTTAAGAGTAACTATTTGATCATTCATTTCTAATTTACCTGTTCGTTATTTAGTGAAAAGGGTTATTTTTTAAAAACCCTGAACACTGCGTATTGACGGCATCATATTTTATACAATACTTTGCAATCAGGTCAGGAACTATTCGGTAGTTATTAACGCCAATTTTCAAATCTCGTTTTTTTTGCTGCTGAAAAATCTCCAGAGCTACTTTTTCCTTATTAGATAAAAATAATGCAATACTTAAATAATAATAGACATTTGCTTTTTCATCTGAGTTTCTATACCATTCAGAAATTTCTAAGTTTTTCATTGCTAGCGGAATATCATTTCTCATAAGTAATACACCTATAGCATAAGAAGAATAAACATCCCCCAATTGCGCTGCTGTCATATTAAAATTATTAACTTTTGCTCGTTGTTCTTTAGTATTAATTTCATGGAATTTAGGCAATACACTAATCACACCTTCATAATAATTTAAGCTCTCCACATCACCCTTATTAAGCAATGCATTTGCATATACAGCTTGATCAGGAACTTCAAGGCCACCATTTTCTTTTTTATATTTTTCAGCAACTTGAATAACTTCATCAAATTTATGATAAACGGTCGCTGCATATAAATAATTGTATCTAGCTAATGCAGATTGCGAATGATTTTTATATGCCCAACTCCATAATGTATATTCATTCATCCAAAAAGGAATAACACTCCTTACTGTCAAAATAGATAAACCTATCCATGTTGTACACACTAATACACGAATTAATTTTTTAAAGCTATTTTTAATTAATATTTTTTTAAATAGCTCTTGATATGGGAAGAATATTAAAGATAAAGAAATAAAAGCTAGAGGTAATGTCAAAAAACGACTATGACCTAAATTTGAAGACAAACCTAATGGAATAAAATACAAAACTAAAAATAGACCAATAAAAGCACATAAAAATAAAGCTGATGATAAATTTCTTTTTATTAAAGACCAAACAACTAATGCCAACACAAAAAGACCAGCTAAAGAGGCAGATACTTTACCTACAATACTATTATCAATTTCATTTAAAGGAGCAAGAATATCAATATTTGAAAATGGTAAAAAAATTTGAATAATATAATATTTAATTGCATATAAGGGTAAAATTTGCAGCCAAACAAAGTTGTAGTAATAATTTTCATCAAGTTTTACATGATAAACTTGATTCATTGCCGAAATACGCAATGCAAAATATATAAATGTTGTAATTAGCAAAAATATGATTAATATCTTTTGATATTTAAAGGCATCTTTTAATAATTCTAAATAGTTTAAATTCCTCTCTAAGCAAACATAAAAAATAATTATCATGATAGGCAATACAATACCTAACTCTTTACTAAGTAAAGCTAATAGATAACAAAAAGATATGCCTAACACATATATAAAAGATATAGATTGTTTAGATGAAACAAAACCGCGCACAAATAAAAATAAGGTAAGTAAGCTAAAAAGTGTACAATATTGATCAAACCGTCCTGATACCCACACTGTAGACTCAATTAGCGAAGGATGACAGATATATAAGATAGTTGCAATTAAAGATAAAAAAAATCCATTTTTAATATAAAATCTTTTTGACAGTAATAATCCAAAAATAAAAACTAAGCTACTATTGACTGCAAAAACAATAATTCCTATTAAATGCGAAATAAAGGGATTTTGTCCAAAAAATTTAAATTCCCAATACCAGCTTAAGAAAATTAATGGTCTAAAGTAACTAGTACCTGGCAATACTGGAGAGGATATTAATTCCCAAGATAAAGCATTTTCTCTTAATCCTGTTTTTGTAACAATAAGTAATGTATCATCCCAGACATATTGAGCATTTAATACCGGATAATATAAACAACTAACAAATACGCCAATAAAAATTAATGCAAAATATAATCTATATTGTTTTATCTTTTTGAACAAATTTAATCACTCCCCATAAAAAACAAGACCCTTTCAGGTCTTGTTTCATAATGCTTTATTAATTAGTTTTTACAAGCATTTGGACGATATTTTTGTTCGATTGAGCCACCAGTACAAGACCAGTTAGAACCACCATTTGCTGTAGCATATTGCAAAGTAGAACCATTAGCCTTACCGGTTGTCATAGTTACTGTCACTGTACCCGTTGGATAAGTACCACCAACACTAGTTGTAACGGTAGAATATTTACCAATAATCGTTGCATTTAATTGGTTGCTTGCAGCAGTTGCATCTGGTGCAATTAAAGCTGTAGGCCAGGCATTTTTATCAGCGCCATATTCAGCAAGTGGAGCTTTCAAACCACCACCTAAAGTTACTGCTTCAGAAACTTGTGAACGAGTGATGTAGTCTTGATAAGCAGGAATCGCGATAGCGGCCAAAATACCGATAATTGCTACAACGATCATTAATTCAATAAGAGTAAAACCCTTTTGCATTTTGTTCATAACATTCTCCACAAATGTTTTTGTTTATTTATAAGCTTTGTAAGCTAATTTAGCTTATTTATATTTAGCACTAACTGTGCCAAAACTGATTATAATAAAATTAACAGAAAAAACAGCACTTTAAAAAAATAAAATTGTTACAACGTAGTTTTAATGTTTTATTTAGTAAAAAAGTGACAATTTACGTCACTATTCCACCTGTTTTCTAACGTAAAATAATTGGATGATTGGCCAATTCATTTTTTGTATCGTGAACCGATTGAGCATAAAACTGATTGAGTACTTCTCCTATACTTATTACTCCATTCACCACGGCCGCCTTAAACTGTTTTTGAGCCAATTGAGAAATTATATTTTGGCAGATGTCATCCCAAACGGCTTGTTCCGTTGCTTGTTGAATCCCTCGATCAATCACGATTTCAACTTTACGCTCACATAAATTGATATATAAAAGTACTCCACTATTATATTCAGTATCCCACACCCCAAGTTCTGCAAATAACTGACGAGCACGCATGCGAGTCTCTTGATAATATGCCTGATTTACAGGTAGATGACCTTCTATCACCACCTGAATTTCCCCGACATGTCCACACTCAGCCTGAGTCACAGCCTGAGCAATCGCATCCTGATCCTGTTTGGAAAAGTATCGCTTGGTAGCAGGCATATATAAAAAATGCTTCAACCAGCGCTTAAAACTTGGCTGATTCACTTCTTCTGTTTTAGGTTGTGTGACAATCTCTGTCGTCTCTGTTGTCGTTACCATGATCCTGATGCCCCTCCACCACCAAAGCCGCCACCGCCGCCACTAAATCCACCACCGCCAAAGCCGCCACCTCGTCCTCCACCACCGCCACGACCGGCAGATAAAAGTACAAGTTGAAAAATGGTTTGTGCAATAGCTGTGATAAGTAAAAAGAAAATTCCCGCTCCAATCATTAAACTGGTCAGCAGTCCGACACCATTGACCAGGCCAGCCACCGTACCCGCGACCGCTGCTGTCGAAGCACTCAACCCTTTACCTACAATAAAGGAACCCACAATACCGGCAATTAAAATAAATAGTGCTGTACTAAAGGTTTTCTCTTTGGCCTGTTGTTCATGCAAGGCTTTTTCTTGCCGTTCTTTCAGTTCCTGTGCAGCATTCGCTGCAACTTCAGGATCCATATTTAAAATACGTTCAATCTCAGCCAAGCCTGCATCAATGCCTTGGGCATATTGAGCTTGCTTGAAATAAGGTGTGATTTTTTGATTAATAATCCGACTGACAATAATATCCGGCAACACACCTTCCAGACCATATCCAGTTAAAATCTGGATACGGCGATCATTCACCGCAATTGTCATAAGCAGACCGTTATCTTGCTTGGCAGATCCCAATTGCCATTTTTCAGCAACCCGCATGGCAAAATCAAAAATATCTTCCTGACCTGTAGTCGGTACGATCACCACACCAATTTGTGCTTTGCCTTGTTCATGCAGGTTTAAAATCCGTTGACTGATCTCCTGCTTCTGACTTTCAGTTAATAAGTTTGCCTGATCTACAACAGGGGTATTTAGCGTTGGCAGTCCACGGATCAATTCTCCCTCTGCCATATCATTGGCAATTTGAGGTTGCGGGGCTTGTTGGGCTGCGGATGACGGTATTTGCTGTTGATTAGCTCCTTGTTGCTCCTGAATCACTTTCCCTACAATCACCGCTTCTTCGTTATCCGTAGCCGTTGCCACTTCCGCTAAAGCCAATGGACTCGACAATACTACACAGCACATGACAAGCAGTTGCAAAACACGAACGAGAGAATTTTTCTTTTCTGGAGCAAGCATACATGCATCCTTTTCTAGTCAAATACGCTTTTAATTAAATGACACCTTAGGTGCAGTTTGCGCACTCTGCTCGGCACTGAAATTCGGTTTTGGATCCATACCAATGACTTTGGCTGTCATCACCTGCGGGAACTGACGTGAATAAGCATTAAAATCCTGAACTGTGGTGATATAACGGTTACGTGCCACCGCGATCCGGTTTTCAGTACCTTCTAGTTGTACCTGTAAATCACGAAACTGCTGATTCGCTTTTAAGTCAGGATAATTTTCAGAGACAGCAATCAAGCGTGACAATGCACTGGTCATCTGTGCCTGAGCTTCCTGATATTTCTGGAATAAGGCCGGATCTTCCAATACTTGCTTATCAACTTTTAAGCCCGCAACATTGGCGCGTGCCTGAGTGACTTCAGTCAACACCTGCTCTTCATGTTTGGCATAGCCTTTAACGACATTGACCAGATTGGGGACCAAATCTGCGCGGCGTTGATACTGGTTTTGCACTTCTGCCCAAGAAGCGGTTACAGCCTCATCCTTCACCTGTAAAGTGTTATAGCCACAGCCTGATAAGGTCAGCGTACTGGCCAGCGCCAAAGTAACAAATGTTTTTTTGATAAAATTCATTGTGCTATTCCTCAATTATTTATTTGTATTTGTTTAAATAATTTTATTGTAAACATATTTACCCTTCAGTTTTGTTTGATTTATTTAGCATTCAAACCTTTTTTACTGGGGAAAATAAAAAAGCCCGATCATCAATCGAGCTTAATCAATAAAAAATTATGATCAGCTATACGTAACTGCTAAAAATTCTTTTTGAAATTCTGGATGTAAATACTCTGTCGCCAGTCGTTGCTTCCAGTCATTCACGATATCTGTATAGTCAATTTCTGAAGGATGAAAATCGGCTTTAAAATAGGATAAATATTCAGGCAATAACTGTACGAACATTTTTCCGATTAAATACATCCCCAAAAGATTACCGGTCACTTTAGGGATACTTTTTTTCCTGTCCTGCCAAAATAACCGGGTGGCCGAGTAGAAGGTCAAGCTGGCAAAACCGGTGGTGACACTGCGCATAATCATACGGCGTACTTTATCGTCAGCATACACCTGCCGATACACATCAAAAGCGACCGCGCGATGTTCAATTTCTTCAATTGCATGCCAGACCCAGAGCTTAATTGTATCTTCATCCAGGCTTGCCAAGATTTCAGGATGCCGCAAAATATAGCCACCTAATAATGCGGTGAAATGCTCGAAGGCACAGGTAATTGCCAGCTGGATTTTAGGATGGAATCCTTTTACATAGCTGTTTTTACGCTCCAACCAAGCTTGAAAGCGATCCAGATGATAATCATCGCGACGCCACGCAGCATTAAACTCTGCATGTGCTTTGGAATGCATGGCTTCCTGCCCAATAAAAGCCGCGATTTGTGCCTGAAGTTTTTCATCTTTCACTTTATCGCGTACATTACGCACGCTATGTACAAAGAACTGCTCCCCAATCGGAAAAGTGGAAGATAAGGCAGTCAGCAAATGCGACATAAGGGGTGAATTGGCAAAGTAATGGCGACGAATCGCTTGCGGATTAAATTGTGGCTTACGTACTGTAATCCCACTCACTTTTGGACGATTTTGATATGATTTTTCTGCCGTCACTTGTGTCATTGTCTCAATCCTGAAAATTGATCAGATAATAAACACAGTATGGACAGCATTATTTATCACAGATATGGCAGAAGCGCTTAACGGATTTGCGAAAAAGTTCATTTTATCTCCTGATTAAAGTCTTCCTTTATCAAAGGGAGATACAGGGCGATTCAATTGAAATACCCAATCGCCAAAATAAATGAAATCGTATAACTATTCCTATATCTCCTGGAATAGAGCGAAGATAAGGGAAAATTTAAAAGCCTGCCCTATTTCAAAGAACAAGAATTCTAAAAATCAGATTAAAAATATGCTGCTTGTGAGACAGTTTTCTTTAGCTCTAAAAAATGAATACGATTTTTTTAAATCCTCCCCCGACTCTCCCCTAATAAAGAGAGGCGTTATCTGGGCAATAAAAAAACCCGCCGAAGCGGGTTTTTTATTCATGTTTAATTTGAGATTAAACCTCAAGATAATCCAGGATACCTTCAGCAGCCTGACGACCTTCCCAGATTGCAGTCACCACCAGGTCAGAACCACGCACCATATCGCCACCAGCAAAAATTTTAGGATTCGATGTCTGGAACTTGAACTCTTGCTGTTCAGCGGCAACTACACGGCCAGAACCATCCAGATTGATTTCCACATCGGAGAACCAATCTGCTGGACTGGTACGGAAACCGAAGGCAAGAAGTACCGCATCTGCAGGTAAAATTTCTTCAGAACCCGGTACAGGTTCAGGACTGCGACGGCCACGGCTATCAGGCTGACCCAATTGCGTAGTCACGAATTTAACCCCAGTCACTTTGCCATTTTCACCGACAATTTCGATAGGTTGACGGTTAAATTGGAATTCCACCCCTTCTTCACGCGCATTTTTCACTTCGCGACGTGAACCCGGCATGTTTTCTTCATCACGACGGTAAGCACAGACCACTGAGTCAGCACCTTGACGGATTGAAGTACGGTTACAGTCCATCGCTGTATCACCACCGCCAAGCACAATCACTTTTTTGCCTTCAACGCTGATGTATTCAGATGGATCTTTTTCCCAACCTTGGGTACGGTTCACATTGGCAATCAGGAAATCAAGCGCGTCGACAACCCCATCCAAATCTTCACCTGCGAAGCCGCCTTTCATGTAAGTATAGGTTCCCATACCCATGAATACGGCATCATAATCTGCAAGAAGCTGATCAATGGTGATATCTGTACCAATTTCAGTATTTAAACGGAATTCAACGCCCATACCCGCAAAAATTTCACGGCGACGTTTCATCACGTCTTTTTCCATCTTGAATTCTGGAATACCAAAAGTCAGTAGACCACCAATTTCAGGACGTTTATCAAAGACAACCGGTTTTACACCATTACGCACCAGAATATCCGCACAGCCTAAACCCGCAGGACCTGCACCAATAATCGCAACTTTTTTATCTGTCCACTTGACGTGTGACATGTCTGGACGCCAGCCCAAAGCAAAAGCGGTATCGTTAATGTATTTTTCAGCATTACCAATGGTCACTGCACCGAAACCATCATTCAGGGTACACGCCCCTTCACATAAACGGTCTTGCGGACATACGCGACCACACACTTCAGGCAGTGTATTGGTTTGATGGCACAGTTCAGCCGCCTGGAAAATGCGACCTTCAGCAATTAACTTTAACCAGTTTGGAATGTAGTTATGTACCGGACACTTCCATTCGCAATACGGGTTACCACAGCCTAAACAGCGATGCGTCTGGTTTGCCGCAATTTCCGCTGTAAAAGGTTTATAAATTTCCACAAA
>NZ_DJDC01000199.1:7978-29855 GCF_002430855.1 Acinetobacter sp. UBA5934
AGTAGTGGAATTATTGTGGATCAGCTTTGGTTGTTTTCAAAAGCGTTTGCAAATTAGCAGCTTTTGGTTTTACAAGCCAGAATTTACGGCTGTAATAATCAAACTCATTGCGGATCTTGTACGCCCAAGCACTACCTGTCTCAGCAATATGTTCATCCAAGATGCGAAGCAAGAATTCTTGATGTTCTTCCATCGCCTCTGTAGAAATACGGTTTAACTCGATCAGCTCGTGGTTGTAATGGTCAACAAAGTCGTTATCCAGATCAAGCACATAAGCGAAACCACCAGTCATACCTGCACCGAAATTATGACCGACTTTACCCAGTACAGTCACAATACCACCAGTCATGTATTCACAGCAGTGGTCGCCCGCGCCTTCAATCACAGCGAAGGCACCCGAGTTACGTACTGCGAAACGCTCACCAGCTGTACCTGCAGCAAACAGTTTACCGCCAGTCGCACCGTATAGGCAGGTATTACCAATGATTGCTGTTTCCTGAGTCTGGAACGGCGAACCTTTCGGCGGGAAGATGGACACGCGGCCGCCTGCCATACCTTTACCCACGTAATCGTTGGCATCACCTTCAAGTTTAATATGTAAACCGCCAGCGTTCCATACACCTAAAGACTGACCTGCAGTACCGGTCAGATTGACTTTAACAGGATGCGCTTCCATGCTGAGATTGCCATAGCGACGTGCAATTTCACCTGAAATACGTGCACCAATCGAACGGTCACAGTTACCAATCGTGAAGTAATATTCCCCGCTGATACCCGCTTCAATCGCTGGTAACATTTCTGCCACCATCTTCTCAGCCAAGATACCTTTGTCGAACGGCGCATTACCTTCAACTTGGCAATATTGCGCCTTACCTTCAGCTGAAGGATGAGACTCAAGCAATGCACTCAAGTCCAAGTGAGCATGTTTATCCGTTTCACCTGGCAACATTTCAAGCAAGTCAGTACGGCCAATCAAGTCTTTCAAGCTTGCAACACCTAATGCTGCCAACCATTCACGGGTTTCTTCCGCAATGAAGTGGAAGAAGTTGATCAGCATTTCAGGTTCACCAATGTAGTGTTCCTGACGTAAATGATCCTGTTGAGTCGCAACACCGGTCGCACAGTTGTTCAAGTGACAGATACGCAGGTATTTACAACCCAGCGCGATCATTGGTGTCGAACCGAAACCAAAGCTTTCTGCACCCAGAATCGCAGCTTTAACTACGTCTAAACCAGTTTTCAAACCACCATCAGTTTGTACACGTACCTTGCCACGCAGGTCATTCACACGAAGTGCCTGATGCGCCTCGCTTAGCCCCAGTTCCCATGGCGAACCGGCATGGTGAATTGAAGACAATGGGGAAGCCGCAGTACCACCGTCATAACCAGAAATGGTAATGAAATCGGCATAAGCTTTTGCTACACCAGCAGCAATGGTTCCTACACCTGGTTCAGATACCAGTTTCACTGAAACCATTGCTTGAGGATTGACCTGTTTCAAGTCAAAAATCAATTGTGACAAATCTTCAATTGAGTAGATGTCATGGTGCGGTGGAGGTGAAATTAAAGTCACACCTGGAACTGAATAACGTAAACGTGCGATTAAGCCGTTTACTTTACCACCCGGTAACTGACCACCTTCACCCGGTTTTGCACCTTGTGCAACTTTAATCTGTAGTACTTCAGCAGAAGTCAGGTACGCAGGGGTTACACCAAAACGACCAGAAGCAATCTGTTTGATTTTCGAGTTACGGATGGTGCCATAACGCGCTGGATCTTCACCGCCCTCACCAGAGTTTGAACGACCACCAATAGTGTTCATGGCAATGGCAATCGCTTCATGTGCTTCAGGAGACAAGGCACCCAAAGACATCCCGGCAGAGTCAAAACGTGGCAGAATCTCTTCAACCGTTTCTACTTGATCAAGTGGAATCGAGTTATCAGTTTTAAGCTTCAACAAGTCACGAATGGTTGCTACCGGACGGTTATTGACCAGTTCCGCATATTCTTTAAAGTCAGCGTATTGACCGGAACGAACCGATTTATGCAGCGCATTGATCACGTCCGGGTTAAAGGCATGATATTCCTTGTCGAATACGAATTTCAGCATACCGCCCTGATCAATTGGCTTACGTGATTTCCACGCCAATGACGCCAGTTTTTTCAGATCATTTTCAAGATCGGCAAAAGTTGCGCCTTTAATACGGCTTGGTACACCAGTGAAGCATTTATCAACCACTTCAGTAGATAGACCAACCGCTTCAAATAGCTGACCACCACGGTAAGAAGCAACAGTCGAGATACCCATTTTCGAAAGGACTTTTAATAAGCCTTTCTCAATCCCTTTACGGAAGTTCGCTTGGGCATGAATTGGGTCACCTAACAATTCACCTTTGGCAATCAGGTCATTGATGACATCATAAGCCAGGTAAGGATAAATCGCAGTTGCACCAAAGCCCAAGATGACTGCAAATTGATGCGGATCACGCGCAAGACCGGTTTCAACGATAATGTTGGCATCGGTACGCAAACCGACACTGATTAAATGGTGATGTACCGCACCTGTTGCCATGAGCGAATTGGCAGGCAAGAAACCTTGACGGATTTTTTTATCCGAAAGTACAAGTAAGGTTTTGCCATCACGAATCGCTTGAGCAGCCTCGATACAAATACGTGCAATTGCAGCTTCTAAACCTTCATCTTCAGCATAGTTCAAGTCGATGTCTGCAATTTCGTAGCCTTTACGACCCAGAGTACGAATTTGATGCATTTTCGAATTTGAAAGCACTGGGCTGGAGATGATCAAACGGTCTGCATGTTCAGGACCTTGTTCAAATACATTCTGCTCACGACCCAGACAAGTCTCTAAAGACATCACGATCGATTCACGTAATGGATCGATTGGTGGGTTGGTGACCTGCGCAAACTGTTGACGGAAGTAATCTGATACATGGCGCACTTGGCGAGACAATACCGCCATTGGCGTATCATCACCCATTGAACCTACCGCTTCCTGACCGCTTTCTGCGATTGGACGAAGCAACTGGTCACGCTCTTCAAAGGTCACCATGAACATTTTTTGTGAGGCTTTTAGCTCGTCGCCTTTTAAGCCTTGATCACATAAATATTCTTCCAGTTCTGGGCTGCCTTGTACACGTACAGAATTTTCACGCAACCATTCACGGTAAGGACGCATTTTTTTCAAATGGTTGCTGACATCTTTGGTGTCGAGCATTTTACCGGTGAAAGTATCAATGACCAGAATCTGACCCGGACCTACACGACCCTTAGAAATCACGTCTTCAGGTTCATAGCCCCACACACCAATTTCTGATGCCAGTGTGATGTAACCATTTTTGGTAATCACCCAGCGTGCTGGACGCAAGCCATTACGATCCAGCATACAGATCGCATGACGACCATCTTGAATTACCAATCCAGCCGGACCATCCCAGGCTTCCATGTGTTTAGAGTTGAATTCATAGAATGCACGCAGGTCAGCATCTAATGTTTCAACATTTTGCCAAGCAGGTGGAACCAGCATACGAAGCGCACGGAACAAGTCCATACCACCACCGACCAGAATCTCAAGCATGTTATCCAGGCTTGAAGAGTCTGAACCAGTACGGTTCACGATCGGGTTAAGATCAGTTAGACCTGGCAATAACGGGTTTTCGAATTTTGGTGTACGCGCCATTGCCCAGTTACGGTTTGCGGTAATGGTGTTGATTTCACCATTATGAGCAAGATAACGGAAAGGCTGCGCCAGTGGCCAACGCGGTAATGTGTTGGTCGAGAAACGTTGATGGAACACTACAATATGAGATTCCAGACGTTCATCTGCCAAATCTGTGTAAAAGTCAGCAATCGCCTCAGGCATCATCAAGCCTTTATAGCTAATCACTGTAGAACACAAAGTCGTCACGTAAAATGAAGGATCATTGCTTAACTGTTGTTCTGCACGACGACGTGCCAAGAACAATTTACGGTTAAACTCAACCTCAGTCACACCCATCGGGCAGTTGACAATAATCTGTTCGAATGCAGGTAGAGACTGCATTGCAATTTCACCCAGCGCATCATTGTTGGTTGGAACAACACGCCAAGCTAAAACTTTAAGACCTTCAGATTCAATTTCTTTGGCCAGCACATTTTTAGAATGCGCAGCAATTGCTGGATCTAGATTTAAAAATACCGTACCGACAGCAAAAATTTCACTTAGAGTGATATCACTGAGTTTTCTTGCTTCTTCACGGAAGAATTTTTTCGGCATTGCCAAAAGCAGACCACAACCATCCCCTGTCTTACCATCTGCGGCAATACCACCACGGTGTGTCATACAGCTAAGGCTGTGCATAGCGGTCTTGACGAGATCATGGCTTGCATCACCCTGCATATGGGCGATTAAACCGAAACCACAGTTATCTTTAAACTCATCCGGTTGGTATAAACCTTGAGCGGGAGCTACAGTATTAGGCGATGGCATGTGCATAGCGTACCCTTCTTTCAACATGGCCCATAAAGCGGGCATCTAACAATCAAATATCTTCTTTGCGATTTAGTCCAATTTACTCACATCAAGATCAACATTGAGCAAAACTTCTTCATCCTGTCTAAGATAGTCTGATTTTAATCTTTTTACATGGATGAATTGCAAAAAATATTTTGCTTCGTTTACGCACTCTTTTAAAGCAGGTAAATTTGACAATTTCGCACAATCATTGAATCTTTTCGCGCCAAAACAGGGACATTAACTCAATTCATGCACCAATAAAGCAAAAATTATGCCAAACCAAAAATTAAAGTGCTAAATGTTTTAAATATAGATATATTAAAATTTCATTAACTTTAGAATAATTTTCAACAAACATATTTCGCACTATATTTGTGCATATCAATAATTTTATAACTCAAATTGCTCTATTTTAGAACTATATTTTTAATTAAATGGGTCACTAATTTCTTTTTCCGGAAACTTGTTTTCGCCTTGTTTCGGTGCATTCTGCACACCTGAATGTGACTGTTGCACATCTACCACATTGCCCTGCTCATCACGTCGCGTTACTGTCGTTGTCGTGGTCGCATTTTTAGCCTCAGTCTCAGCTACAGTTGGCTTAGGCTTCGGTAAAGACAATAAGCTTTCATCCACTTTGGGTAATGGCACAGATTTCAGATTGACCGCATATAGCTTATGATTGGTGCCCATTTCGTCTGCACCCATATCATTGACTAAAGAGACATAGTTTTTAATATCCTGTACTTTAGGCTGCACAGACTTTGGAAATTGCAGTGGCAATTGCTCTAATACACGTTGAGCTTCGTCTTTATTTCGATAAACACCATAAAGAAGTACATATTGTTCAATCTCATCCTCACCACTCAGGCGGATATAAAAAAAATTCTTGCGATCAGATTGTTTTTTCAAGAAGCTTCGAATCACGTCATCTTTAGTTGTCCGAAACAATTCGATGCTGCTCGCATTCTTATTTTCATTAATAAATTTGCTACCACGAAATTCCGGTTCATAGCTTCCTGTAGTCACCACCCGTGTGGTCATTTGCAAAGGACGCACCTCGTCCTGAAGTGCCCCCAGCAGGCTAGTTGCAGCAACTTTTTCAGGTTGAATTTGCAGTTCAGATGCCGTTTCCGCAGATTTCTCTACCTCGACCAAAGCATCATTATCAGTAATCGCCCAAAAAACAAGTGCTGCAAACAGACACACCAATCCACACGCTAGCCAGATATAGTTTTGGATACGTTGCCATTGTGTACGGAGGGTTGCCATGACTTATGCCTTTTCTTGATTCGCTAAAATCGCCTGTTTCATTAATTCCACATCAAATTCTTTAGTGATTATTGCCTGTCCGATTGACTTCATCAACACCAGACGCAATTGACCATTCAGCACTTTTTTATCATGCGCCATATAGGCAAGAAATTCATCCAGTGGAATAGCTGGGCATTTTACTGGCAAATGAGCACGTTGAATGATTTTTTTTGTACGTTCTAAATCTTCGGGTGAAATCCAGCCCATACGTTGTGATAAATCAGCCGCCATTACCATACCGGTAGCCACTGCTTCTCCATGCAGCCACACGCCATAACCCAAATAGGATTCAATTGCATGACCAAAAGTATGACCTAAATTCAGTAAGGCACGCTCACCTTGTTCTTTTTCATCATTGGCGACAATGCGTGCTTTATGGGCACAAGAACGATATACAGCTTCGGCCAGTAATTTCGCATCTCGCGCAACCAGAGCATCCATATTTTGTTCAAGCCAGACCAAAAAATCACGGTCTCCCAGCAAGGCATACTTGATCACTTCTGCCAGACCCGCAGATAACTCACGGTCTGGTAAGGTCGACAGCTGCGACATATCCGCAAGTACAACTTGAGGTTGCTGAAACGCCCCGATCATGTTTTTACCAAGTGGATGATTGATCCCGGTTTTTCCGCCCACACTGGAATCGACTTGCGACAGTAGTGTTGTGGGTACTTGAATAAAATAAACGCCGCGCTGAAAACAAGCTGATGCAAAGCCAGCCATATCTCCAATCACACCACCACCTAATGCAAGCACTGTGGCATCACGGTTAAAGCCAGCTTGCAACAAGGCATCAAAAATTAAATTTAGATGCTCAATATTTTTATATTGTTCACCATCAGGCAAAATACATGTTGCGACTGTCTTTCCCAATCCTTCAATTGCACTGACGTAATGCTCCAGATATAAAGGCGCAACCGTGGTATTGGTCACCACCATAACCTGCTTTCCGTGGATATATGGCTCAAGTAATGATTGAGGATCTAAATCACTGCCAATAAAAATAGGATAGCGGCGATCACCGAGTTCAACATGTAAAGTTTGCATGAAATTAAAACCGTTAATTAGACTAGCTTTGCTTCTTGAGAAACAATCATATGAAAGATTTTTTGCGCTAAATCACGTGCAGCGCCCTGATTTGTTTCAATAATATAATCTGCAATTTCACGATATAAGGGATCACGAATAGCCAACAAATCACGTAACTTTTGTTCAGGATTTTCAACTTGTAGTAAAGGACGGTTTTTATCCCGATAAGTGCGCTGTAATTGAATTTCGACAGGAGTATAAAGATAAACAACGATTCCGCGTTGTTTTAAGAATTCGCGATTAGGTAACTGGGTGACTGCCCCGCCACCGGTTGCAACAACCAAGTGTGAGCGAGCAGTAAGCTCATCGATCACCATGGTTTCACGGTTACGAAATCCCTTTTCACCTTCTTTTTCAAAAATCCAAGGAATTGTCGCACCTGTTTTACGCTCAATTTCTTGATCACTATCAAGAAAATCTCGTCCCAACAGTTCCGCTAAATGACGACCAACAGTTGTTTTCCCAGCCCCCATTGGCCCTACCAAATAGATATTTGGTAGGGTTTCAAACTCATTGCTTAGCAAGGAGTCACCTATTTATTTTGTTAAATTCAAAATATATTAATGATTTCTTGAAACACTGTCATTAACAATTCGTGGTGTAACAAAAATCAATAGCTCTCGCTTGTTATCCGACTTCAAATCTTTACGGAATAAACGACCTAGGTAAGGAATATCACCCAAGAAAGGTACTTTGGTTTGTCCATTACGTGTTTCTTGTTCAAAAATACCACCAAGTACTACAGTTTCTCCATTATTCACCAGTACATTGGTATTAATTTGATTTTTATTAATCGTCAATTGACCTGTAGGTGTTGGATTTCCTGGAGTATCACTCGTGATGTTGAGTAACATTTGAACTTTACCATCAGGGGTAATACTTGGTGTTACATCCAAGCTCAGTGTTGCATCAATAAATTCAGTTGTCGAAACTGCATTTGCACCACCACCTTCCGATGATTGATAAGGAATCTGTGTACCTGATGAAACTTTAGCTGTTTGTTTGTCTGCGGTTAAAACTTTAGGGGTTGAAATAACCTCACCATAACCGTCTGCTTGCAATGCAGAAAGTTCTAGATCAAGCATAAAATCAGACAAGCTAATTAAACCAAAGGCAATTTTACCCGCAGCATTAGCTACCCCTAAATCTACGTTTAAGTTCTGTGGACGTTGAATCGTATATTTACCGTCATCACTAGGTGTTTTTAAATCCCATAAAGTCGTATCACTACCGCCGACCAACAAATCATTATTTTGATTAATCCCTTGCGACAATATACCCCACTTCACACCCATTTCTTTACTAAATTCAGTTGAAGCACGAACAATACGAGCTTCAACCATCACTTGCTTCACTGGAATATCGAGTAAATCAACCATCTTCCGGACTTTATCGATATTTTGAGCCGTATCATTAATGATCAGTGTATTGGTACGAGCATCTACAGATACAGTTCCTCGTGGGCTTAATAACGTTTCACCCGAGTTATTACTACCACTACTATTACCAGAATTACCGTTACTCGAAGATTTTGTCTGGGTAATCAGTTTTTCAATATCTGCAACCTTTGCATAGCTTAATTGCATATATTCGGTTTGTATTGGCGCTAACTTTACACTTTGCTCTATCGCCTTCGCCTGCTCTTCTTCAGCTTTAATTAACTCTGATACCGGAGCAATCCAGATCACATTACCATTACGGCGCTTATCCAGGTTTTTGGTTTTTAAAATAATATCTAAAGCCTGATCCCACGGTACATCTTTTAAACGCAGGGTAATATTGCCCTGAACGCTGTCCGCAGTCACCATATTGATACCGGTGAAATCTGCCAGTAATTGCAGTACGCGACGTACTTCAATATCCTGGAAATCTAAAGAAATCTTTTTACCTGTATATGCATTTGCTGCTTTAGGTTTTAAAGGATTCTTATCTTCAGGTCGTTTTAAGCTGATGGTCAGTTTGTTATCAGTCTGATAAGCCATATATTCATAGCTACCCGAAGTCTGAATGGTAATCACGCCATTGCCACTCTCGTTGGTAGCATCGACCGTGGATACTGGCGTTGCGAAATCATTGACATTTAAACGACGTGCCAAATGTGCAGGAACTTTGTTACCCAGAGTTCGTACCACCACTTTGCTACCTTGTTGCTGCACATCTACCGGAGTATTACTACCTAATAAATCAATAACAATTTGTCCTTCACCCTGGCTGCCGCGCTGAAAACCAATATTGGAAATACCTTGCGCAGTTTTTTGGGCAACAACTGGCTGAGATGCAAACGTATTCGCAGCAGCAGAATTAATTTTTAAAATAAAAGTATTGCCTTCGATGCGTGTAGTAAAAGCACCCGCATCAGCCAAATTCACAGTTAAACGTGAACGTTGGGCATCAGAACTCACATCAATTGAAGTGGCCTCTTTAGTGGCAACAGGAATGCTATTTTGTTGTAAATTTTGTTGTGCTTTATCAAAATCAAGAATTAAACGTGATGGCTGCTCAAGTTGGTAAGCCTGAGGCTGCGGCGGCAAGCCATTAAACATGACACGAATTTCTGTGCCCTGACCTGCAATCTGCATTGGCACAATATTGGTCATACTCACTTGTGCATTTGCAACCTGCATAATCGCGATCGCAACAGCACCCATAGAAAATTGACGAAACAAATGGTTCATTGTATTGCCATCCCCAAATATAAAATCTTTAAAACTATTATTCATTTTTATTCCTTTTAAACTTAAGGCGCTGGTCCAAGCAATACCAGACTTCTTGGACGTTCCACGTATCCTTCTCGCCCATCTGGAATAATTTCCACCAGATCAATCTGCGTCGGCGTAATATTGATTACACGACCATGATTCATCCCCATATAACTGCCGCGCTGTATCCGCTCTATTTCACCATCTGGAGTCTGAATTAAGGCCAAGATCTGTCCGGACTGGCTACGCATACTTCCTTTCATATTCAAAGATTCAATTGCATAACTTTCTAAAGGTTGCAGTTGGCGTGATAAATTAGGATAGACCCGTTTTCCTGACATAATTTTCAATTCAGCAGCCAGAGAACTCGGTAAAAATGGACTTTTAAGCTGATGTGCCGAATAATTAAAGGTCGGTACAGGTGGAAAAACTGGTGCAGGTTCAATTGGTAACGGGGCTTGATTACGAATACTAGCCATTTGTTCATTCACGGCATCAATACGCGAATCACAACCCACCAGCAATACACCCAGCATCAGACTTAGAGAGATTTTTTGTATTTTCATTACTGCGTCCCTCCAGCTGTAGCAGGTGAGCCAGCATCTGCAGTTTGCGTTTCTGTCGCTTGAGCATCCGCAACTCCAATATAACGATATGTTTTAGCTTTAACGTTATAATTCACTTGAGGAATATCAGATTTTTTCTCTTTATTTTCAGATGCTGTAATTTCAAAATCATGCAAAGTCACAATACGTGGCAATGCAGCAATTCCGCTTACAAAAGAACCGAAGGCGTGATAATCACCGGTCGCTTCAATCGCAATGGGTTGTTCAATAAAGAATTCTTGCTTAATTTCACTTTCTAAACGGATATTTTTGAATTTCAAACCAGAATTCACACCCGTCACGTTGATATCTTCAACCAAACCTGGAATTTCAGTTTCTTTCGGCAGTTGCTCTAGTTGCTGATTAAAATTCGCTTCCATTTCTTGTAACTGCGCTTGTAACAACTGCAAATTACGAAGTTTGGAATCTTTTTCACGAAATTCATTGAGCAAGTTTTGCTCTTGAGCAGAAGCATTGGAAATATCTTCCAACTTACCTTTAATGGTTAAAAAATAACCTAGAATGCCGATTGCCAGCACAATCGCAATCCAACAGGTGATTTTGACGGATAATGGCCAACTTCCATAGTTATTCATATCCAAAGTGTTGAACTGCTGGAGGAACTTATCCAGTGTCATTTTCTTTTTAGGAACCACAGCTTCATTTGGATTTAATTCATCAAGTTCATCGAGACTCATTTTGCTGCCTCCACGGTTGAATTCGCTGTATTAGATTGTGCTTGTTGTTGTGCTTCTGGTGCAGCAGGTTGTGCGATTTCATCTAAGTCAGCAGTGACTACAAATGAACCATAGCCTTCTTCAATACGCGGAACCACTGAACTTGGTGCTTTATCTTTTTGTTCTTCAACCGCTAAAAAAGAATTCATAAAAGCGTTACGATACCAGGCAGAGGATTCCAAATTACGCAAAAATTCCGCCACTGTATTTGGACTTTCAGCTTTGCCTTCAATGGTGAATTTGTCGCCAGTACGAACAAATTTAGTGATATACAAATTACCAGGCGTAACCCGAACCAATTCATCAATCAAACGCACTGCAATCGGACGTTGTCCTTGTAAACCTTGAATCAGCTTCATACGCTCAACAATGGCATTACGCTGTGCTTCCAGACCTTCCAAAGATTTTAATTGCACATCCAGATTTTGGTTGGTACTGGTAATCAACTGATTGGCTTGTTCTTGATCTTCAAGTTTATGGTCATAATAAAACCATGATAATGTAACCGCCAAAGCCCCAATTAATGCTGCCCCAATACAAATTGCTATAAATTCTTTTTTTCGTTTCTCTCTTAGCTCATCACGCCAAGGGAGTAAGTTAATTCTTGCCATTAATCAAAACTCCTCAATGCCAAGCCACATGCCACCATGAGCGAAGAAGCATCATTCTCTATTTTTTTAATATCGATTTGTGGAGAAAACCCCATTTGTAAAAATGGGTTGGCAATCGTCACGCGATAACCCAATTTTTGTTGTAGTAATTTCGCCAGTCCTGGAATGTTGGCATTCCCCCCAGCCAATAAAATATGGTCAATCTCATTAAATTGTGAAGATGAGAAGAAGAACTGCAATGATCTTGCCGCCTGCTGAACCACCGCTTCTAGGAAGGGTTCTAAAACTTCAACATCATAGTCATCTGGCAAGGAACGGCTTTTCTTGGCACGGCCCGCTTCTTCAAAAGACAGACCATAACGATTTTGAATTTCCTGAGTCAGCTGTTTACCGCCAAACACCTGCTCGCGCGTATAAATCACTTTATTATTTTGCATGACTGATAAGGTCGTCATGGTATGACCAATATCTAAAATCCCGACCGTATTTACCCCCATAGGTAAAGTGTCGGAAAATACTTGATACGCATTTTCGATAGCAAAACTTTCAACATCTGCCGTTTTTGGTGTGAGATTAGCTAGCTCAAGTACTTCGGCACGCGCTTCTACATTTTCAAGACGGGTTGCCACCAAAAGCACATTCACCCGATTCGGATTGGCTAAACGATCCGGCAATACCTCAAAATCTAGACTGGCTTCGTCCAGAGGAAACGGAATATATTGCTCAGCATCCATACGGATTTGAACTTCACGTTCGTCGTCTGTCATATCTGCATCCATTTCAATGGTTTTGGTAATGACCAGTGAAGTTGGGATTGCAAGGGCTGCAGCTGTAGATTGAGTATTAGCGAGATTGAGCGCTCGCTCTAGCGCATCACCCACTGCTTCTGGATTTAGAATATTTTTTTCGACAACACTGCCTTCAGGTAGAGGAACCAGCGCATAGCTTTCAACCCAATACCTATTACCGCTCTTAACAGAAAGTTCTAATAATTTAACAGAAGTAGAACTAATATCTACTCCTACTAACCCCTTATTTGGCTTACGATATAACCTGAGCACAATATAATTCCTATTATTTTTTTATCCCCAATAAAAGTAACCTACTAATCAGTGTTGGTCTATAATTTTATACAGATACAATAACTCATCTAACAATCTGTATGGGTAAAGGCTATACTGACCGCCAATTAGTTTGCCATTAGCTCTTATTAAAACTTACTTGTTATGAAAAAGCTATCACGTTCGGGCCATGTTCATCCATTTTTTTTGATCATAATTATAGTTTTGGTCTCAATTCCGATGGGATTTTATGGCATGTATCTCTATATTGCCCCATCCTTACCTAAAATGACCACCTTAAAAAAGGCGCCGTTATTAAAACCATTACAAGTATATAGTGCTGATAATGAGCTTATTGCTGAGTATGGCGGAAAATTATCCGTTCCTGTGGAATACAAACAGATTCCAAAACCCTTTATTTCAGCTTTTCTTGCTGCAGAAGACTCATCCTTCTTTGAACATAGCGGTATTAGTTTCAAAGGTTTAGGACGTGCGGTCAGTGAAACCATTACCGGTTCCAATGTACAAACCGGTGGTTCTACCATTACCATGCAGGTGGCAAAAAACTATTATTTGACCCCTGAACGCACCCTAAAACGCAAACTGACAGAAATTTTCCTGGCACGTAAAATTGAGCAGAACCTGACCAAAGAAGAAATTCTCACCCTCTATGTGAATAAAATTTTCTTGGGTAAAAATGCCTATGGTATTGCTGCAGCTGCAAAAATTTACTACAACAAAAATCTGGATCAGCTCAGTATTGCCCAAATGGCGATGATTTCCGGTCTACCTAAAGCACCATCAAAATACAATCCTGTAGTTAATCCTACCCGCGCCCTAGAACGCCGTAACTGGATTCTTGGCCGCATGTTGCAGTTAGGTTATATCAATCAAACCCAGTATAAACAAGCCATTGCCGAACCGGTTAATCTCGATATGCCAGACCGTGGCATCAATAATAAATACCCCTATGTCGGTGAAATGGTACGTTCAGAATTGGTAGAAAAGTTTGGTGAACAAGCAATTGATTCTGGTTATAAAGTCTATACCACGATTAATAGCCAGCGTCAGGCTTTCGCAGAACAGTCTGTACAGGAAGGTCTGGAAGCCTATGACCGCCGACATGGCTGGAGAGGCGCTGAAGCTCATAACAAACCGCTTTCTGAATTCATGGCCTATGCCAATACCTATCCCGCTAAAGTAACTAAAGTCGATAAAAATTCTTTTGAAGCCTTGATGCAAGATGGTTCTAGCGTGACTGTTCCATGGTCAGGCATGTCTTGGGCATCTCCCTATAGAAATGCCAATAGCGTTGGCCCTGCTCCGCGTACAGCTTCACAAATTGTTAAAGTAAACGATATTATTCGATTACGTCCGAATGAGAATAAAACCTCTTGGGCGCTGGTACAAATTCCTAAAGCACAAGGCCAGCTTATTGCATTAAACCCCAACAATGGCGCAATTGAAGCCATTGTCGGTGGCTATAATTTTTATCAGTCCAAATTCAACCGTGCCTTGCAAGGTTGGCGTCAGCCAGGTTCTACCATCAAGCCCTTTGTTTATGCGTTGGCGCTTGAGCGTGGCATGACCCCATATAGTATGGTTAATGACAGTCCGATCACGATTGGAAAATGGTCACCGAAAAACTCAGATGGCCGTTATCTTGGCATGATTCCCTTACGTCGCGCCCTGTATTTATCCCGCAATACAGTGTCGGTTCGCCTGCTACAAACCGTGGGCATTGAGCGTACCCGACAGTTATTAATGGATTTTGGTTTACATGAAAATCAGATCCCGCGAAATTACACTATTGCCTTAGGTACACCCCAAGTTCTTCCGATTCAAATGGCCACAGGCTATGCCACATTTGCCAATGGTGGTTACCGTATTCAGCCGCATTTTATCGACCGTATTGAAGATGCTTATGGCAAAGTGATTTATCAAAGCAATCCGGATTATGCGTGTATTTCCTGCATCAACCAAAATGATGAAGAAATTGAATCTGCAGAGCCGCTGACACCCGATGATGAAGTGATTCACGTCACCAATCAAACGCTGCGAGAAGAAAAGGAACTGGCTAAACTCGAACTGGATGAAGCCAAAAGCCAGTACCGTCAAGCACAGCGTGTCTTAAAATCAAGCTCTGCCTATGACATGGCCAATATTCTGCGTGATGTGATCCAGCATGGTACCGGACGCGCCGCACTCAGAATTGGTCGTGATGATATTGGCGGTAAAACAGGTACCACCAATGATGCTAAAGATGCCTGGTTTGCCGGCTTTAATGGCAAACTGGTGACTGTAGCCTGGGTCGGTTTTGACCAACCGACTACATTGGGTCGTCGTGAATATGGGGGGGTTGCCGCATTGCCAATCTGGACCAACTTTATGGGCAATGCCTTAAAAGGCACTCCGGCAGCCTGGGTACATTTTGACAAAAATGCCAAAGCACCGGCAAATCGTAACCAGACCATCACTGTAGGCGAATCTGTCTCGGCTGACCGCTCATCACCGCCTTTGGCCCGTCCATTGTACCGTCCGGCACCTGTGGCGCCAGTACGGGCACCAGAACGTGACTTTGATGATTTGCCTGGAGAAGAAATCCTGGTTCCGGATAATGCCAATCCACCCGACATGCAAAAACAAAATAATAAACCGGATGCTCTGGATAATCTGATTGATGTATTTGAGTAACCCAATAAAAAGCCCTCAACTGAGGGCTTTTTAATGCACTTATTTCTTTTAAGCTTTCTTTTTAAATAGATAAATCTGGAACTGTGCTTTTAACTTAAATTGTTTAAGCTGTTCTAATGCCTGACGTCGCTCTGGCTTGGCTTTATAAGCATAAGGGGTCATGGCAATCAGATTTTTTAAATCCGCTTGTGATAAGGTAAATGGAGCATCGACCACACTTTCCTCCACCAACTCAAAAGCATCTTCCAATTGCGTCACAAACTTATGTGGTTCATGCGGATTCACTTCCTCAAAAAGTGCTTCTCGCATCGCATAAAGATGTTCTGGCGCGGGAGTCACCACCATAAGATGAGCTTCTGGCTTTAACACGCGTAAAATTTCATCTTTAGGAATCGGACTAAATAAACTGGTGCATAAATCAATCGAATGATCCAACACAGGCAAGGTCGCTCCCGTCCCCACTACCCAAGTAACGTTTTTATTGAGTTTTGCAGCCACCTGAACCGCATTTTTAGCAATATCCACACCGACACATTGCAGCACTTCAGCCTGCATGGCATTGGTGTAATAACCTTCCCCACAGCCAATATCGAGCAGATTTTCAATGCGTAATTCACGAATTTTTTTGACCACTGCCTGCTGTAAAGGTGCATAAAAACCGGCACTTAAAAATGCGCGACGGGCTTGCACAGATTCAGGCGTATCTCCCGGCTGTTTACTATGCTTGTGTTGTACCACATGTAGATTGACATAGCCTTGTTTTGCTACGTCATAACTATGCTGATTTGCACAGCGCCAGGTTTTCTCGTTCAGGTGCAATGCCTCACGACATACAGGACACATCAGCAGATTCATTCTTTTCTCCAGAACCTAAAAGTGCAATAAAAAGAGCCGGCAAATGTGGGAGCAAATGCCGGCTCTTTTACAAAGATTTGCTTAACGTAATTTTAAGGTCATTAAACCCAATACCACCAGCATAATCGTAATAATCCAGAAACGGATCACGACCTGGGTTTCACGCCAGCCTTTTTTCTCGTAATGATGATGCAGCGGCGCCATTAGGAAGACACGCTTGTTGCGCATACGCAGTGAACCGATTTGCAGGAATACAGAAATGGCTTCAACCACAAAGACCCCGCCCATAATCGCAAATACGATTTCCTGACGAACCATGACGGCGATCGTACCTAGCATCGCACCTAATGAAAGTGCACCGACATCCCCCATAAACACTTGGGCAGGATGGGCGTTATACCAAAGGAAGGCTAAACCAGCACCAATCATCGCTGCACAGATCACCACCAGCTCAGAAGAATATTTTACATAAGGGATATGCAGGTAGTTTGCAAAACGGATATCACCAGCCAAATAAGCAAATACGCCTAAACCTGCTGCTACAAGCACGATCGGCATAATCGCCAAACCATCCAGACCATCGGTCAGGTTCACCGCATTAGATGCACCATTAATTACCAAATAGGTAAAGACAATAAAACCAATCCCTAAAGGAATAGCAGATAATGGAATGGAGAAATTTTTAAAGAACGGAAGCAGTAAATCCAGCATATTGGCTGTATGTACAGGATTGGCTTGCTGGGTCGCAATCACATACAAAGCAATACCGGCGCCCAAAGAAGCCACTGAAGTCCAAAAGAATTTTTTCCGTGCAGGCAGACCGGCATTGTCTTTATAACGCACCTTGATCCAGTCATCCGCCCAACCGACAGCACCAAAAATCACCATCACGCTCATTACAATCCAGACATAAGGATTAGATAAATCTGCCCATAACAAGGTTGAAATACCAATCGACAGCAAAACCAAAATCCCGCCCATGGTTGGGGTACCCATTTTCTTGGCATGATTTTCAGGAGCAAACGAACTCACTGCCTGCCCGTATTTTAAAGCTTGCAGCTTACGGATCATCACCGGACCCAAAACCAGTCCAATGGTCAATGCGGTTAAGACACTGAGCAGCGCACGTAATGTTAAATAACGGATCACGCCGAACGAGCTATTGTAGCCAGCCAGGTGTTCAAATAACCATAACAGCATTAAAGTTTCTCCATCAAATCAGCCATCAATGTTTCCATGTGGGTATAACGAGAACCTTTAAACAGGAAACTCATGGATTGAGGTTGATGTGTTTCAATTAAACTAAGTAAGAAAGGAAGGGCTTGTGCCTGGGTCAGAAAGGCCTGCATTTTTTTGCCATACTGGGTACTGCGCGCGCCTTCTTGGGTGGCGGGAGCGAATTCACCCACGGCAACGACAAAGTGAACACCCTGCACTGAAACCAGATCACGACCCAGCATATAGTGTTGCTGTGCAGCACTTGCGCCTAATTCGCCAATATCACCAATCACCATCACTTTGATGCCTTCCTGCTGCGCCAGCACTTCGGCTGCAGCGCGCATGGAGGTCGGATTGGCATTGTAAGTATCATCAATAAATAAATGGTTTTTTGCCTGAATAAAATTCAAGCGACCTTTGGCACCTTTCGCCTGCTCCAGACCGGTCACAATATCATCCAGCGCAACACCAATAGCCAGTGCAAAAGCAGTTGCGGCAGTGGCATTTTGCACATTGTGTTCACCGGCAAATGGTAAATTCACCTGACGCACACCTTGCGGGGTATTTAACGTAAAGCGGGAAGATTGTGCCTGCAATTCGATGTCTGTTGCAAAAACATCGCCGCCTGGTCCAAAGCTCAAAACCTTCTCGGTTTGCACCGCTTGGCGAATCGTATCTGCAAAATCATCTGCTGCAGGAACAATTGAGGTGCCTGCTTTATCAATATGACGATAAATTTCCGATTTTGCCCGGCAGATGCCATCGCGTCCGCCAAACTCACCTAAATGCGCAGTACCAATATTGATAATCCCGGCGACATGCGGTTGCACCAGATTCGAGGTGTAATCAATTTCACCTTGATGACTGGCACCCAGTTCCATCACAGCATATTGGTGCTCAGCACGCAGCTCGAGCAACATCATCGGCACACCCAAATCATTATTCAGGTTGCCACGGGTAATCAAAGTTGGAGCTAAACGCGACAAAATACTGCCGAGCATTTCCTTGGTGGTGGTTTTACCGCTACTGCCAGTCAGGGCAATCACTTTCAGCTGTGAATTTTGCGCACGGCGATAAGCCCCAAGCTGCCCCAATGCCAATCGGGTATCGGCAACCACAAGCTGACAGATATCTGCATCCACCGGATGACTGACTATCGCGATTTCACAACCATTGCCTGCCACTTGGGCAACAAAGTCATGCGCATCGAAACGCTCACCTTGCAGGGCAAGAAAAGCGTCGCCTTTTTCCGCAAAACGTGAATCGGTCAAAATTCGTTTGATTTCGCCTTGAGGCACGTTCTCATTCAACCAGTAACCTTGGGTAGCTTCAGTCAGTTGTGCGGCCGTCCACGGCTCTAAAGGTACTGTACTGGTAGTTGATGTATGCATGATCGTTTCCTATTGCGCAGGATAAGCTGAATCTGGTGTGTGATGCTGGGCGTCAATCGCGGATTGCACTTCAACCACATCATCAAACCAATGACGTACGCCATCAATTTCCTGATAGTTTTCATGCCCCTTACCGGCAATAACCACAATATCACCGGCCTGAGCCTGTTTTACTGCAAATTTAATCGCTTCACGGCGGTCATGAATTTCATGCACGCGATGCTCTGAAAAATCAATTCCGGCTTTCATGTCAGCAAAAATCTGTTCAGGATTTTCAGTACGTGGATTGTCTGAGGTAATCAATGCAACATCGGCATGATCCAAGGCAGCCTGTGTCATCAGCGGACGCTTGCCGCGATCACGGTCACCGCCACAGCCAAACACCGCCCATAAATCTTTGGATACATGGCGTTTCAGGGTTTGCAGGACTTGAATCAAGGCATCTGGTGTATGCGCATAATCCACTACAATCAGGCGCTCGCCATCACGGATCACCTGCATACGGCCCGGCGCACCTTTCAGTTGCGGTGCAACTGCAATTAAATCGCTTAGTTTAAAGCCAGCCTGCTCTGCAGCAATCAGACTTGCGACAAGGTTTTCCACATTGAAATGGCCCAGCAATGGACTGTTGACTTCAAATTCACCCTCTGCAGTGATTATTTTAAAACAGGCACCATTTAAACTATATTGAATATTTTCAACTTGATAGTCAGCTTTTTGAGTGGTCGAGTAAGTGAGGATTTTCGGTTGGGCTGGATTTGATTGTGCAGCCTCAATCATGACATGCGCATGCTCATCATCTATATTGATAATCGCCACTTTCAAAGTGGCAAATTTGAATAAGCGCGACTTCGCTTCTGCATAGGCTTCAAGCGTCCCGTGATAATCCAGATGGTCACGACTCAAGTTACTATACGCTGCAATTTCGATATCGCAGCCATTCAAACGACCTTGTTCCAGACCATGTGAACTGGCTTCAATCGCGGCAAATTCAGCAGCCTGCTGGGCATAGCCATGTAATGCATTTTGTAGCTGCAAGGCATCGAGAGTGGTATGCGAAGAGGCTTCCAGATTCGGTAAAATACCGTTCCCGGTGGTTCCCATCACGGCGCATTTCTTGCCTTGCAACATCAGCAGTTCAGCAATTAAGCGTGAAATAGTGGTCTTACCGTTGGTTCCAGTCACTGCAATAATGCGCGCGGCATTTACAGCTTGGGTCGCTTGTAAATACTGCTTTTGCCACTGGCCCATCACATGACGGACATTTGCGACCACAATACTATTTTCCAGGCCCAGATCAGTTTCGCTGACCACTGCCAAGGCACCGCGTGCCAAAGCCGATTGGGCAAATTGCAGCGTTTTTTCAGGCTGAGAAAAACTAGTCAGGGCAATAAAAATTTGCCCTGTTTCAACTTTACGACTATCTAAACTAAAGCCACCGAATGGCTTGCTCATCCATCCAGTGGTTTTCTCAGTACTGTAGAGATCTTGAAATGTAATGGACATTCATCACCTGTTACTGGATTTTGGGAGTATCTAAAGGTTTATCTAAAGGCACGTTCATCAGACGCAAGGATTCTTGCATTACCCGTGCAAATACAGGGGCTGCCACCAAACCGCCGTAATATTGTCCTTTCGGATTTTCCACCACAATGACCATCGCCAAACGCGGATCACTGACAGGTGCCATACCGGCAAACAGCGCACGATATTCACTATCGGAATAACCTTTGCGGTCTGCACGTAATTTATGTGCCGTACCGGTCTTACCTGCCACACGATAACCCGGAATATTTGCCTGCTGCGCTGTACCACCTGGCAAGGTCACCGCTTCCATCATCAGCAAAACCTGTTCGGCAATTTTGGCATCGACAATTTGCTCGCCCTTCGGTGGCTGCTCCAGCTTATACAGACTTAAAGGCACCTTCACGCCTTTATTAGCAATCATGGCATAGGCATCGGCAATTTGCAGTACCGTCGCATTCAAACCATAACCATAGGCCATGGTACCGACTTCCGAGACATTCCATTTGCTTGGCGGCAAAATCAGACCCGCACTTTCACCCGGGAATTTAACTGCAGAGCGCTGTCCCATCCCCACACGTTTATAGAAGGTAGGCAAGGTCGCATAAGGCAAAGACAAGGCAATTTTTGCCACACCAACGTTAGAAGACTTTTGGATGATGCCACCTAAAGTCAATGCACCATAGTTATGGGTATCACGGATTGTATGGTTACCAATACGCATACTGCCCGGCGACGTATTGACGATAGAATTGGCCGTATATTTGCCACTTTCCAGCGCCATCGCCACAGTCAGCGGTTTCATGGTCGAACCCGGCTCAAACGAGTCCACGGCACCGCGGTTACGCATGGCATCTTTATTGGACAGACTTTTTTTATCGTTCGGGTTATAAGAGGGCCAGCTGGTCATGGCCAAAATTTCACCGGTTTTTACATCTACAGCAATGGCAGTTGCAGAACGGGCATTATTCGCCACCCCTGCCGCAGTCAACTCACGGTACAGAATATATTGCAGACGCGAATCAATACTTAAGGTGATATTTTCCCCGGCTTCAACTTCTTTAATAATTTCAGGATCTTTAAAACGGTTGCCTTTTTTATCACGCACAATCTGCTGTTCGCCATCATGACCAGACAAAGCCTTATTCAGCTGCATCTCCAGACCTTCGATCCCAGTTCCTTCACTATTGGTCAGACCAATAATCTGGGAGTTTGGGTGTGGCTGCGGATAATAACGCTTATAGTTTTTCTCGGTATAAACGCCTTGGAAATTACGCTTCATGATCAGTTCCGCCTGTTGTGGCGGCACTTCTTTTTTCAGGATTAGATAACGTGAACGTGGACGCTCTTCCATTTTTTTGCGCAATTCAGCACGCTCCATACCCACTGCATCAGCCAGCTCATCCAGATTCAGGTTTTTATCTGGGAGTTGACGTTTCATTTTACGGCTATTCGGCTCTTTCTGTAGCGCCAGCATGGTCTCATCATAAAGTTTTTTATTATCCAAATAGTCACGTGGGTCAATCACGATTTTCATAATCGGCGTACTGATTGCCAGCGGAATAC
>NZ_DJDC01000191.1:0-42032 GCF_002430855.1 Acinetobacter sp. UBA5934
TGGACTGCCACCACTCTCCTAGACAAATTTCGTCTATTCTTTTTGCATAGGAGAGAACCTTATGAGTGGACAACGATACACCCCAGAATTTAAAGATGAAGCTGTTAAATTGATTACCGAACGTGGCTATTCTGTCACTGATGTCGCAGAGCGTTTAGGTGTATCACAGCACAGCATTTATAAATGGCTAAAGGCCGTACAGCCTTTACATAACAACTCTGATGAACATGAACTGCTCGAAGCAAAGAAAGAAATTCTACGCCTTAAAAGTCAGCTCAAACAAACTGAAGAGGAACGGGATATCTTAAAAAAGGCCGCAA
The DNA here is from genome assembly GCF_002430855.1 of Acinetobacter sp. UBA5934. Classification (NCBI taxonomy): domain Bacteria; kingdom Pseudomonadati; phylum Pseudomonadota; class Gammaproteobacteria; order Moraxellales; family Moraxellaceae; genus Acinetobacter; species Acinetobacter sp. UBA5934. The sequence continues at coordinate 321 of NZ_DJDC01000191.1, forward strand.
GGTACTTTGCAAGCCTGCCCGAGTGAAGTATCAGTTTATCCTGGAATACAGCCATCAATTTAAGATTAAAACGATGTGTCGGGTCCTTAAGATCGCTCGTGCTGGTTACTATGCCTGGTTGCATGAACCCGAATCAGGCAGGACTATTGAAGATAAGCGGTTATTACAGCTCATCCGTTCTTCTTATGAGGCCAGTTATGGCATCTATGGTTATCGTCGCATTACGCTGGATCTAAAAGAATTGGGTGAAAGCTGCGGGCCTAATCGTGTGCTGAAGATCATGAAGAACAATGGTATTGCCGCTGTTCGAGGATATAAGAAGCATAAAAGCTATGGTCGTGGTCGTCCTCAGATTGTGCCACCCAATCACTTAAATCGAGAGTTTGTTGTAAACACACCTGATACCTCGTGGGTGACTGATATTACCTACATCCGTACTTGGCAAGGCTGGTTATATCTGGCTGTAGTTCTTGATTTATATTCAAGGAAAGTCATCGGTTGGTCAATGAAACCTACGCTTGCCAAGGATATTGTTTTGGATGCACTTCTTATGGCGGTATGGCGACGCAGACCCAATGAGCCAGTGATCATACACTCAGACCAAGGTTCGCAATACAGCAGTGGAGACTGGCAGAAATTCTGTCAGAAGCATAACTTGGTTCCAAGTATGAGCCGGAGGGGCAACTGTTGGGATAATGCCGTTGCTGAATCCTTTTTTAGCAGCTTGAAGAAGGAAAGAATTAAAAAGCGAATCTATAAAACACGAGAAATGGCCCGTGCAGATGTGTTTGATTATATCGAGATGTTTTACAATCGATTCAGGCGTCATTCGCATCTCGACGGGATGAGTCCAGAAGCCTTTGAGGCAGCTTCAAAATGAGGCTGTCTCATGTCTAGGATACTGGGAGCAGTCCAAGATTATGAAAAGGCCCATCAAAAGATGGTTATGTGTGTCTAGAATTTTGGTGGCTATTCATACAACGCTTGATAAAGCGACTTTACGTAAGAAAGGCTGGATGTTTTTTATGGCAGTTGTTGGGCTGCAAATGTTGTTCTTAATCGGTAGTTATTTGCTTCAAGGTTCCTAATTTTTAGTTTGAAAAAGCCACCGTGAGGTGGTTTTTTATGACTTCAATATTGATATTTATAGCCGCGCTCATTGTACAAATTTTTAATTAATAATGCGTAAGCGAGGTTTTACTTTTGAAAGGCCAAAAGTAACAAAACCCTTTTATTTGGCAGAAGATACATCCTTGTATCTCTGCCAAATGTGCGACATCCATGTCGCAAGTCATGTGATTTAGTTTTTGAAAACGTTTTCATAAAAATGATAAAACTCATCTGTACGTTTATATCGAGCAATTTTTGTTTTACCATCAAGTACTAATGGGGATTCAACTTCTATTAAAAATTGAAAACTAACTAATTCCATATTGGGATTAGAAATATCAAACTCAAATTCTGGATATTCTTTATTAGTTTTTAGGGAATAGAGTTCCTGTAAAAGGTTTATAAGATGATTATTTAGCTTAGTAACTATATAAGTATATTGATCAAATTGTTGCTTTGAAATTATTTGATCCTTAAATAGTTTAGTGGAGCGCGCAATCATCTTAACTTGTTTTTCTAAATAAGTTTGATCAAGAATTCCTAGAATTTCAAAACCTAATTCAGTGTTGTTTTTATCTTTAAAGAATTTTTCTATAAAGCCTCGATCAGTATCTTGAGCTTCTTGAATAAAGGCGAGTAATTGTCGTTGATCTTTTGCAGTCTTATAGTTGGATATCGCTTTTGTTAATCCTAGCACTACTGAAGCAACAGGAACTGATTTAGCTAAATCTTCAACGAATGTTGTTGCTGATTTAAAAATTAACTCATCAGCAATATTTTCTGCAGTTGATAAGGCTATTTCATTAATATTTTGCTTATTAGACACAGCTCATCTTTCTTATAGGTAATTATGACTGAAAAGATCATAACTAAACTTCGATAAAGTTTGAATAATCAGATTCAGTAACTTACTAGAATGGTAACTATAAAAAAACGGCGTTAACAAGCCGTTTTTTATTTCTGCAATTTTTAAGGCGATAATGGTTCTTGCTGTTTTGGATCAGGCATAGGCGCGGACTCTTCCTCATCATTATAAGGATTTTCCAGTTCCAAAGTTTGATCAAGCTCAGAATCAAAAACGTCGGTTAGCATACTGTCGTAACGTTTGGCATTATAGGTCAGTAGACTGGATGCTTCCTGTTGAGTAATAAAACCTGTTTCAAGCGAATATTCGGCACCCACTACTTTTAATTTGCCTTGCGCAATTAAATTTTCCAATACCGCAGAACCGTGACGCAGCTGATTCACCGATGCAAAAACGTTAGAACGTACTGCATGTTTAGACAGTTTATCCAAATCATCTTTCAGCTCAGTTTGCATTAAAATTTCAACTGAAGGACGTACCCGGTTCACAATTGACATTAAATTGGCTGAAGGCGGAGTGGCTGGATTGGTTAATGCTTCAATCGTGGAGTGAATAGCACCACAATGGGTATGGCCCAGCACAATCACAACTGGACAGCCAAAACTGTCTGCGGCAAATTCAACACTACCTACCTGTGATGGTGCAACAATATTGCCTGCTACACGAATAACAAATAAGTCACCTAGCCCCTGGTCAAAAACCATTTCAGCCGGTACACGCGAATCTGAACAGCCTAATACGATGGCAAACGGCTCTTGGCTTTCTGCCATTTCTGCGCGTTGCTGGTGAGACAAAAGCTTCAAATGGGTCGTTTCACCGTTTACAAAACGCTGGTTCCCTTTTTTTAAACGATCTAAAGCTTCTTCTGCTGTTAGCATGCTGGTCTTCCAATGTTTTAAGTTGCAATATTTTAATGCCATCAAAACCGAAAGTCACTTGCAAAAAAGCATAGCTGTGCAGTTTATAACAACGTTACAAAATATTTTTATTGAGTCTAAAAAATGACTCAGTTCACACTTTAAAGCCTTCAAGCTACCAAGTTCAAAAAACAATTCAGTGACATTTCTTTAATAATATTTACAATAAACTACAGACATTTAAAAAAATTAAATGCTGTCTGAAATTAGATAATTTTTATTCTTTACTTATAAAAATTATCGTCATGAGTCTTCAAGGATGATCATCAATGACACAGCACCGTTCAAATTTTTCTCAATTTGTACGCAACCTCTGTTTTGTTACCGCCTGCTGCTTAAGCAGTCTAACGCTGGCTCAAAGCAATAAGCCCAATATAGAAAAAATAAATTTGCAAAACTATCTGATTCAGGAACGCAATGAAGCAGGTTTAAAAGCTAAAACGATTCAAGTCGGTGAAATTAGCTGGGCATATAATGAAGGAGGGTCACGGCAAAAACCGACAATTCTGCTGATTCATGGTTTAGCCGGAAATCGGGACAACTGGAATCGGGTGGCGCATTTTTTAACGCCCTACTATCACGTGATCATTCCTGACTTACCCAACAATGGTGAAACCAGAACGCCGGAAAATTTTGATACTTCGGTGCCGAATGTCACAGAAAGCTTGCGCCGTTTTGTTGAAGCCATCAATGTTGAAGATAAGTTGAATGTGGCAGGACATTCTTTAGGCGGATCGATTGCCACAGTTTATGCCTCACAATATCCATTTGATACCCAAAGCTTGTTTCTGCTCAATAGCGCCGGTATTTATACCAAGGCCAATACCCGTTATTCCAAGGATCCCTTGACCCTGAAACAGCTGATTGTGTCTAAACCTGGCGATCTGGAACAGGTGATGCATCGGGTCATGCAAAATCCCACCTACCTACCCAACGCCTTGAAATCCGCGCAAGAAAATTACCTGATTTCTCAAGCGGCAAAAAATGGCAAGCTGATTGATCAGCTGGTGGCACTGAACCGTATTTATACGCCAGAATCCTTTGCCCGCCTGACTCGAACGGTAGAAGCCCCTACCCTGATTCTTTGGGGCAAGCAGGACAAAATTATTAATGTTGAAGTGGCAAATGAATTAAAATCATTATTGAAACGCGCTGAGGCTCCTGTCATTCTTAACAATGTAGGACACATGCCAATTTTGGAAGCAGAGCAAGAAGTGGCAGCCTACTATTTACCCTTTCTTGCCAAAACCCAAAAAATGAAAAACCCGCTAGCGGATAAACTTATTCCATTAAATTAATTTTTTCGAGAAAGTATGCAAAAACATCCGATGATTGAGCAGTTGATTGAAGCTCATCTTGACTTTTTAGAGCAGGAGTTTGCACATACTGCAACGATTCAAACTGAATTCCTAAATTTTTATCAATGGTTTAGAAAACAGCCGCTACAACAGATCTGGTCATTTGAGCAAATCAATGCGCTGCTGCAAAAGCAGATTTTAGCCACTCCCGCGAGTAGCTTTTTAATTGAACAGATTACCGAACATTTGCGTTTTGCCTTGATTCATCCGCTCAATGAAAGCACTAAAATCGCGGATGTCATTCCAGTTTTAACCATCGACAAGATTGCCCAGTACGTAGCAAGCAAAAGTGATCACCGTCAGCGTTTAATTAAAACCGTGGTGAATAATCCTGCTTTTTCCGCCATGATTACCCAACTTATTCAGCATTCCATTCAAGACTATGTCGATAATTCAGTCATGGCGAAACGGGTGCCTGGCGTGTCCCGTTTTATGAAAATGGGCAAATCGGTGTTGGAAACCGTGACCGATTCAAATCTGGATGAAACCATTGCGCATTATTTGCAAAAGAATATTTTAAAACTGAGCCAGATGAGCGAGCATGTGCTCAATCAGCATTTTGATGACGAAAAGCTCTATCATTTTCAGGCCAATCTTTGGCATAAAATTAAAGATATGCCTTTAACGGTACTGAAAAATTATATTGAAGTTCAAGACCTATCGAATACAGTAAATCTAGGTCATGAAATCTGGGACCATATCCGTCAAACGGACTATCTGAAACAGCAAGTGCATGATGGGGTCTATGCCTGGTACATCCGCAACCAGGAACGCCCGTTTGATCTGTTGCTGCGTGACCTGAATATTGATGAAGCCTTAATCCAAAATGAATTACAGCAGCTATTAGCGCCTGTGGTGCAAAAACTGGTTTCATCTGCATATTTACGTGAACGTGCCAGAGCATATTTAGAGAAATTTTATTATGCGGAAAAGGCACAGAACATTTTAAATCTGGATGCTTAATTGTCCATTATAAAAAAGCCGCATGATGCGGCTTTCTTGACTCATATATAAAAAATAACCTCCGTCATGGAGGTTATTTTTTATTATTCAGGCTTATTTAAAATAAGCACCTTCCGTGTTGCTGTGATCCGTTTGGTCAACTACACGTGCCAATTCAGGAACATGCTGTTTCAAGGTGGTTTCTACACCCTGTTTTAAGGTCAGGTCAATCGATGAACAGCCCTGGCAACCACCACCAAATTTCAGTACCGCAGTTAAACCGTGTTCTTCATCTTCAACCACTTCAACCAGTGCACAGTTACCGCCATGTCCTGCAAGTCCCGGGTTAATTTCAGACTGAAGTACATAGGTAATACGCTCTTCTACCGATGCATCTGGACCTACACGCGGCACTTTTGAATTTGGAGCACGGAATGTCAACTGACCACCAAAACGGTCTTTATTGTAGTCAATCACGGCATCCAGCAAATATGGAATAGACGGTGTGTCAATAAAGGCAGGAAAATCTGGGTAGTCCTGTTTATAGTCAGTTGGAACAACTTCGTCAGGTGCACTATATGCCATACAACATTCAGCACGTGGCGTACCAGGATTTTCCACAAAAACACGCACCCCAATACCTGGTGTATTTTGCTTATCTAACAAATCCTTTAAATACTCTTGAGCAGTCGGAGTAATCAATAAGTTTGGAATCTCTTCTGCAACTGCAGTGCTGGTGTTCTCAGTCGACATAACAATTTTTCCTCAAGCTGAAGTTGCCATTTTAACTGAAGATGCGGGGTAATTTAAGAAATTCAACTAAAATTGTCGGATTTATTGTGAAAGTTCAACTTGAGCTGCCATTTAATGGCATTATGAACCATAGATTTTGAAATGTAGAACTTGCTTTTATGTTGGATTTACCTTTTAACCATACCGTTACCCTGATTCTTATTACCGTCATTATCTCGCTGATTGCATTTTCAAAGCAGAATGTCATGAACCGACTTATTTTCTGGCCACCTGCCATGCAACGCGGACAATATGATCGTTTTATTACTCATGGTTTTGTCCATGCAGACGGGACGCATCTGTTATTTAACATGATTACCCTGTTCTTCTTTGGCAGCGTGATTGAAAGTTTTTACCGCCAATATTTTTTTAATCTGGGCTTTGTGCTGTTTTATTTGGGTGGTCTGATTTTTGCCATTTTGCCCAGCTACTTACAACACCGTAATGATCATCAATGGGCCAGTTTAGGCGCTTCTGGTGCTGTTGCAGCGGTACTGTTTGCCTATATTTTATTTGAACCGTGGAAACTGATTTTCGTGTTCTTTATACCCGTACCGGCAATTATTTTTGCGGTACTTTATATTGCATATAGCATCTGGTCTGGTAAACGTGGCAACTCCAATATCAACCATAGTGCCCATCTCTGGGGGGCGGCTTACGGTGTCATCATGACCATTATTATAGAGCCACGACTTATTCCTCACTTTTTCAACAAGCTGATGCAAGTGCCCTTTTAATATTTACTCTTAATACAAATTTTTTAAAGATGCTGCTCGTTCAGCATCTTTTTTATGGGGAAAATAAAATAATTTCTATTTGTTAATAATTGTCATTTGAATGGGTTTAATGATTTGTTAGTCTTCTGCAAATAGTCAAATACGATAATTTTTGAATAAAAACTAAAGCATTGATTTTAAGCTTTATCTGCGCTTCATTGGGTGTGACGGGTATAGTACATAGTGCAAATTTCACTTTAAATCGTGGTGCGGTGCATACATAAAAAAATGCGACTAAACAAGGCATTAAAGATTATTCCATATTAGGACAGTCTGAAGCCGCAAAGAAATAAAGTGATTTTTGTCGATGCCGATTCCTGGTATCTGATAGGTGCCGGTCTAAATAATACGGCATTTATGCTTAAAGAGATTTCAGTGGCTATGCAAAATCAAATTAGCAAGGTTCAGGATCTATTTAACAATCAAAGAGTTTAGGCTGCTTTTTCCGCTTTATTTTGAATAAAGATTTACATAATTTTGTCATTAAATGCTACCCCCACAATCAATTTGGCATAGATAATGTAGACATCTGTATATTAACGCGCAAAAAAGAGATATTTTGCATGTCTACTTCCTTAGATGGTCTTCAATTCCCCATCAATCCTACCAGCAAAAAAGCCAGCACTTCCCAAACAGGCAAGGAAATTATTGCTGAAGCCCTATCTATTGTTGACAACAAGTCCTCCATGGATGCACTTGCTGAAAAAAACTGGCGCAAGCACTATCCGATCTACTTCAAATCCTTGGTAGAACACGGTATTCGCACTATCAACAACTCTATTACCATTGCCAAACAAGGCTTGCATAAAGCTCATCATAGTTTTGACTTTTATCGTAATGGTCAACGCTATTTACTCAAAGACATCATGAAAGATGTCGATACTGCCACTTTGTATACCATTCAGCTGAAAGGTGAAAGTGACACTGCACCAGAATGGTATGTACCTTATAAAGGGCAAAAATTACAAGGTCAGGCTTTACTGGATCAAATCCAGATCTGGCAAGATGCCGGCATTATTGAAAGCAGTCATGCCGATGCCTTACGTACAGCGCAGGCGCATCCGGAATGGTTTGATCTTTCTGACCGTACCATGGTGTTATTTGGGGCAGGATCTGAAGCCGGCCCGCTAACCTGGCTGGCACGATGGAAAGCTAATATTGTCGCTGTAGATTTACCCAACACTCGGGTATGGGACAAAATCTTAAACACCATTCAACAAGGTAATGCCACCCTCTATGCACCATGCGCAGAAAAATTGGCAGAAGATACCTCCACCACTGAACTGAAAGAAAAATTAGGTGCAGATTTACTGACCCAGACACCTGAAATTGCCCATTGGTTAAGCCAGAGTGAACATCAGCTGGACCTGGCTGCCATTGCCTATGTGGATGGCGAAAAGCATGTCCGTGTGGCCATGGCCATGGATAGCATTATGGAATATGTCAGTGAGCAAAAATCTGATACCAGTTTAATGTTTATGTGTACGCCCACCGATGTGTATGCCATTCCCAAGGAAGTGGTAGCAGCGTCTTATGACAAGTTTCAATGTCGTTCCAAATTCCGGCAGATGCTGAGTAAAGGCATTTCAACCATTAGCGCTCAGCACTTTTTCAGACAGAATTTGCATAACCTTATTCCTTCAGATAATGGTCAGGAATACGGTATTGCTGACTGTTTAGTGGTCGAGCAAGGTCCAAACTATGCCCTCGCCAAACGTATCCAGCAATGGCGTGCAACCCTGGCCCGTCATTATGGTCAACGTGTCAGCATTAATATTGCGCCTTCGACCACCACCCATTCAGTGACCAAAAATCCGTTATTGAAAGCGGCGTTTAATGGCGCCAGCCTGTTTGATGTGGAATCTTTTCATCCTGAAACCACCAATGCACTTATGGCGGCTTTATGGGTATATGACCTGCGTCACCCTGAATCGGTGGCAAATCCTGAAACTCATCTGGATCATCCCTTAGAATTGATGATGAAAGGTGCTAACCATGGCGGATTGTGGCGTGTGCCTTACTTAGCGCGTACTGCCCTGCCTTTTGCCGCACTGTATGGTTTTGCCAATGAAAAATTGCCGATTAAGCACGTGTTAGGCAAATTTAAGAAATAAGGTGGATTTTTCTCCCTTGATGAATATTTTTATTATCCTCTTGTTTTAGTCCTTCTCCTTCTAGGAGAGGGTCAGGGAGAGGTCAATATTGTTTAACTACTCCAAGGCGAGGACTTTATGAATGAGCATAAAAAACGCTGCAATTGCAGCGTTTTTTGTTTCAAACAGCAGTCTTAAACAAACTGTAAGAACAACCAGTACAGACCACCAGATAAACAGATCGTCGCTGGTAAAGTGAAAATCCATGCCGATAAAATCGTACGCACCATTTGTAAATTCAGACCTGATTTATTGGCGACCATGGTACCTGCGACTGCACTATTTAAAACGTGTGTTGTCGATACAGGCATACCCAAACCATCAGCAGCAGCAATCGTCGTCATTGCGACAAGTTCAGCTGACATGCCCTGACCATAAGTCATATGGTTTTTACCAATACGTTCACCGACAGTGACCACAATACGCTTCCAGCCGACCATGGTACCCAGACCAAGTGCAAGAGCAACGGCCACTTTCACCCAGGTCGGAATGTATTGCAGGAATGAATCCAGGTTTTTACGATATTCTTTAACTAACTTGTCTTGATCTTTTGACATTGCAGGAAGCTGTTCAGCTTTATCTAAACGCTTAAATGCAGTCGTGCTGAGATACATGTCATTACGGATCACAGAAACTTCAGCCTCTGGAATATTATCGATATCGCCATATTTGGCAACACGCTCACCCAAATGATCTGTCAAGCCCGCTAAAGCTGGAACCACTGCAGGGTTCATTTCTTTAGTTTGAATATATTTGGTAATGACAGTACGTGCCTGCTCATCCGTAATATTTTCATGCTGCGGATAAATAGCCGTAGCCGTTTGCTGAGACAATTGCTGAAAAGACTGAATATGTGCATTGTCTAAGTTCTTATTTAAAGAATACGCTAATGGTACACAACCAATCAAAATCAGCATAATCAAGCCCATACCTTTTTGACCATCATTTGAACCATGCGCGAAACTTACGCCAGTACAAGTGAAAATCAAAATCGCACGAATTAACGGCGGTGGCGGCTTATTGCCTTCAGGCGGATGAAAAAGCTCCAGCTGTTTACGGAAGATTTTTTTCACCAGTAAAAACAGGACAGCAGCAAAAGCAAAACCAATCAGCGGAGAAAACAGCAGTGCTTTACCCACTTTCATCACCTGCTCCATATCTATGCCGCTTGCGCCAGCGCCTGAATGAAGCAGATAGTTCATAATACCCACGCCTAAAATCGAACCGATTAAAGTATGTGAGCTTGATGCCGGAATACCCAAAAACCAGGTACCCAAATTCCACAGAATCGCGGCAATCAGCATGGCAAAAACCATGGCAAAGCCTGCGCCTGAACCGACATTCATAATCAGTTCGACAGGCAATAAAGCAATGATGCCGTAGGCTACTGCCCCACTTGCAACCATCACCCCGAGAAAATTACAAAAACCTGCCCACATTACAGCAACAGGGGCAGATAAAGCATTGGTATAAATAACTGTTGCTACTGCATTGGCCGTGTCATGAAAACCATTAACGAATTCAAAACCTAAAGCAATTAACAACGCAGTCGCTAAAAGAATAACGGAATATAAACTTAAGCTTGGAACATGAGCCAAATCGGTAGAAAGCTGAAAACCGATATACACCAAAGTAGAAATAATCACCGTGATAAACACCGGCATAAAAAATTTCGGTGTAGCAACATGCACATTCGTCGATTTCGCTGGTGCTGATGGCACCTGATCTTGGACGGGAGGAATATTAGAATTCATGCAGACGGTTCAAGGGGGATAATAAAATCCCCACTATTGTTCAGTTTAATTGTGACAATTATATGACAAACAGCTGTCATATAAAGCAATATTTCGTACTTTATTTGCTAAATATCCCGCTCGAATCCCGAGAAAACCACTTAACTTAAATTATATTTTTCATGTACTTAAAATAAAATCCTCATTTCCAATTGTCTATACTTCAGCCATTTTCAGTAATATTACAAAGCATGAAATAAATGACAGCCAAACTCTGCTGACTGAGATTCCACCTAGCATGCAGGCTAAAGATGACAACTTAATGAAGAATTTATGACAGCTGATTTAAAGGCCTGTCTTTAGGGCGTAAGGCTATTTATTCGGCAAGGTCGACAGTGCGCTCAGGAAATGTACCGAATATCAGTCATTATGAACTGAATTCTGTTAATATATTTGCCGATTTTATATTCCATCGGATTGGGGTTATTTATGTCCACGCTTGCCACCCTAAAAGAGCTGCTCGCTCAACGGATTCTGATTATCGACGGTGCAATGGGCACCATGATTCAGCGTCATAAACTCGAAGAAGCCGACTACCGTGGTGAGCGTTTTGCTGACTGGGCATCTGACTTAAAAGGTAACAATGACCTTTTGGTTCTGACACAACCGCATATTATTCAAGGTATTCACGAAGCTTATCTTGAAGCGGGTGCCGACATTATTGAAACCAACAGCTTTAACGGCACCAAGGTTTCAATGTCTGACTACCATATGGAAGATTTGGTTTCAGAGATTAACCGTGAAGCGGCGCGTATTGCCAAAGAAGCCTGCCAAAAATATTCAACCCCAGAAAAACCGCGTTTCGTAGCGGGTGTACTTGGCCCGACATCGCGTACCTGTTCAATTTCACCAAACGTGAATGACCCGGCTTTCCGTAACATTACGTTTGATGAACTGAAAGAAAACTATATTCAAGCTGCACACGCCTTGATTGAAGGCGGTGCAGATATTCTGCTGATTGAAACGGTATTCGATACCCTGAACTGTAAAGCAGCGATCTTTGCGGTGAAAGAAGTCTTCAACCAGATTGGTTATGAATTGCCATTGATGATTTCAGGCACGATTACCGATGCTTCAGGCCGTACCTTGACCGGTCAAACAGCAGAAGCGTTCTGGAACTCGGTTCGTCACGGTGACTTGCTGTCGATTGGTTTCAACTGTGCGCTTGGTGCAGATGCCATGCGTCCGCACGTAAAAACCATTTCCGATGTCGCCGATACCTTTGTTTCTGCCCATCCAAATGCCGGCTTGCCAAATGCCTTCGGTGGGTATGATGAAACTCCCGAAGAAACTGCGGCATTCATTAAAGAATTCGCAGAAAGCGGTCTGATTAACATTACTGGCGGTTGTTGTGGAACTACGCCGGATCATATCCGCGCCATTGCCAATGCAGTTAAAGACATCAAGCCGCGTCAGGTGCCTGAAACCAAACCGGCGTGCCGTTTAAGCGGTTTAGAACCATTTAACATTACTGAAGAATCATTATTCGTGAACGTCGGTGAACGTACCAACGTGACCGGTTCTAAGAAATTCTTACGCTTGATCCGTGAAGAAAACTTTGCCGAAGCCTTAGAAGTTGCACAGCAGCAAGTTGAAGCCGGTGCGCAAATCATCGACATCAACATGGATGAAGGCATGCTCGATTCACAAGGTGCAATGGTGCACTTCCTGAATCTGGTGGCATCTGAACCTGAAATTTCCCGCGTACCCATCATGATTGACTCGTCTAAATGGGAAATCATTGAAGCAGGCTTGAAATGCGTACAAGGTAAGCCGGTGGTTAACTCGATTTCATTGAAAGAAGGTTATGACGAGTTTGTACATAAAGCCCGTCTCTGCCGTCAGTACGGTGCAGCTGTAATTGTCATGGCATTTGACGAAGATGGTCAGGCGGATACAGCAGCACGTAAACGTGAAATCTGTAAGCGTTCTTATGATGTCTTGGTCAATGAAGTCGGCTTCCCTGCTGAAGACATCATCTTTGACCCGAACGTGTTTGCCGTGGCAACAGGTATTGAAGAACACAACAACTATGCTGTGGACTTTATTGAAGCGACAGGCTGGATCAAACAGAACCTTCCACATGCCATGATTTCTGGCGGTGTGTCCAACGTATCGTTCTCATTCCGCGGTAATGAACCTGTACGTGAAGCGATTCACTCGGTATTCCTTTACCATGCCATTAAACAAGGCATGACCATGGGTATTGTCAACGCCGGTCAAATGGCGATTTACGATGACATCCCAAGCGAATTAAAAGCTGCGGTTGAAGATGTGATTCTGAACCAAAACCAAGGTGAAAGCGGCCAGGAAGCAACAGAAAAACTGCTTGAAGTGGCTGAACAATACCGCGGTCAGTCTGGCGCGCAAAAAGCCGTTGAAAATCTGGAATGGCGAGCCGAGTCCGTTGAAAAACGTCTTGAATATGCATTGGTGAAAGGGATTACCACTTTTATTGATGAAGATACTGAAGAAGCGCGTTTAAAAGCCAAACGCCCACTGGATGTGATTGAAGGTCCGCTGATGGACGGCATGAACGTGGTTGGTGACCTGTTCGGTTCAGGTAAAATGTTCCTGCCGCAAGTGGTGAAATCTGCACGCGTAATGAAACAGGCTGTGGCTTGGTTGAACCCGTACATTGAAGCGGAAAAATCTGGCGGTCAGTCTAAAGGTAAAGTGTTGATGGCGACCGTAAAAGGCGACGTACACGATATTGGTAAGAATATTGTAGGCGTAGTACTGGGCTGTAACGGTTATGACATTGTTGACCTTGGCGTGATGGTGCCGGCAGAAAAAATCCTGCAAACTGCCATTGATGAAAAAGTCGATATTATCGGTCTTTCTGGTTTGATCACTCCGTCACTGGATGAAATGGTCTTTGTTGCCAAAGAAATGCAGCGTAAAGGTTTTAATGTACCGCTCATGATTGGCGGTGCAACGACTTCTAAAGCGCATACAGCAGTGAAAATTGACCCGCAATATTCAAATGATGCAGTAATTTACGTGGCTGATGCTTCACGTGCGGTAGGTGTTGCAACTACCCTTCTTTCTAAAGAGATGAAGCTGAAATTTGTTGAGGAAACTCGCGCTGAATATGAAAAAGTGCGTGAACGTATTGCCAATAAACAGCCGAAAGCAGCCAAACTGTCTTATGCAGAATCGGTTGAAAATGGCTTGAAAATTGACTTCGCAGCCAACAAACCGGTGAAGCCAAACTTTATTGGTACGCAAACACTGACCAACTATCCACTGGAAACTTTGGTTGAGTACTTTGACTGGACGCCGTTCTTTATTTCCTGGAGCTTGGCAGGTAAGTTCCCTGCAATCTTGAAGGATGAAGTTGTCGGTGAAGCAGCGACTGACTTGTACAATCAAGCACAAGCGATGCTCAAAGACATCATCGAGAATAAACGTTTTGATGCGCGTGCAGTATTTGGTATTTACCCTGCCAACCGTTCAGCTGCAGACTCTGTTGAAGTCTACAGTGAAGATGGTCAGTCTGTGACACATACCTTCCATCACATTCGTCAGCAGTCTGACAAAGTGACTGGTAAGCCAAACTTGTCATTGGCGGACTTTGTTGCGCCTAAGGGCGTAGCAGAAGATTACTTGGGCGGTTTCACTGTATCGATCTTCGGTGCAGAAGAATTGGCAAATGAATATAAAGCCAAAGGCGATGACTACTCTGCGATTCTGGCACAATCTTTAGGTGACCGATTTGCCGAAGCCTTTGCGGAGCATTTGCATGAACGTATCCGTAAAGAATTCTGGGGCAACCAGGCGTCTGAACAGTTGTCGAATGAAGAGCTGATTAAAGAGAAATATGTCGGTATCCGTCCTGCGCCGGGTTACCCTGCTTGTCCTGAGCATTCTGAAAAAGCGCCATTGTTTGACTGGTTAGGTTCAACTGACAAGATTGGTACGCAATTGACAAGCAGTTTTGCAATGTGGCCGCCTTCATCTGTCAGCGGTTTCTACTATGCTAACCCTGAGTCGCAATACTTTAACGTGGGTAAAATTGCAGGCGATCAGCTTGAGGATTATGCGAAACGTAAAGGCTGGACTTTGGATGAGGCTAAACGTTGGTTAGCGCCGAATTTGGATGATTCGGTGGTTTAATCCCCCTAGCCCCCTTTAATAAAGGGGGAAAATCCATTTTTATCGAATTAAAAAATCCCCTCTAGTGAGGGGATTTTTTTATGAATCTTTAAATCTCCCCTAACCCCTCTTTGAAAAAGAGGGGGAATGTCATGTGATTGGATGAATTACGTGACAGCTCCTCCCTTTATTAAAAGGGAGGTTGGGAGGGATTGAAATTATTTAAAAAGCCAATAGACTTTCTTTTTATTTATAAATTACAATTAAAATCAAATATCTTTAATAAAAATAAAGTTATGCGTGCATTTAAGAATCAACATTTCGTTCCTCAATGTTACTTAAGACCTTTTGGCAACAAAGATCAAGAAAAAGCTAAAAGCATTAATTTATTTAACCTAAGGTCACATAAACTAATCGAAAATGCACCTATAAAAAATCAATGTTCTAAAGATTATTTTTATGGCAAAGATCTACATATAGAAAAACTTTTACATGACTTTGAAGGGTCTTATGCAGAATTATGTAGAAAAATTTTATCAAATCCAACTTACCAAATTGATGAGAGTGACAAAAACTGCCTTTTAAATTTTTGGCATGTTCAATATATAAGAACAGAATTATATGTAAAAGAAGCTTTGTTATCTTTTGAGCAAATTGTACATGATAATGAATTACAGAATCTAATTGATAAATCTTTTCTCAATCAAGAACAAACAACTAAAGTTATTATGCAAAATACTGACCTAGCAGATCTATTTCTTAAGGACTTAAATTGCATATTAATAAGAAACAATACACCTGTGCCATTCATTACTTCTGATAATCCAGCAGTATTAACTAACAGATATCACTTCAAAAAAGATTTATTTAGGTATTTTTCATTTGGCTTGAATTCTGCAGGAGTAATATTAATTCTCCCCTTAAGTCCTAAAGTTTATTTCTTTGCATATGATAAAGATATCTACACAATTCCTCACAAAAATAAAATTTTAAATTTAAAAAAGGCACTAGATGTAGAGCTAATAAATCAATTCCAAATATCAAATTGTAATTATAATTTGTATCTAAACGAAATCTTTTCTTTTGAAAAATATTATCAAAAATACTTAAATCAACGCCTAAATTCACGGTATAAAGTTAATTATGCAATATTAGATGATACCAATCATGGATATAAAACTTATAAACTTATTCCTACTTCTCAGATATCTGATCATAGAGATAAAGAGATGATGATTCATCAATCAAATCTTTACCCTAAACCTGCAATATGGCTAAGCTTTCTTCATTGGCATATCAGAGGTTATGCTTACTCAGCAGACTCAGGAGCTGGCCATGTGCGTGAAAAATATAAATACTTGTTAAATTCTCAACGAGTTCATAAGGTAAGAATCTAGTTCCATAGATTTTATCTTTAATAACGCTTTATCAAGCTAATACTCTTTAAAAAATAGAGTAAATTGAATATCCAATATAAATTTTAAACTTATGGCAACACCCTTTCTCAAAGAGGGATTTAGGGAGATTCATTAGAGAGTTCTTTCAAACAATACTGATAAATCACTTCCACCGTATCATCAATCAGCCCCATCACTTGCCCATTATTAAACCGTAACACCTTCAAGCCCAATTGAACTAAAGCTTCATCCCGAAATCGATCAGCTTCCAATCCCTCTTCCGTAAAGTGCTGACTACCATCACACTCTATGACCAAATTAGCAGCAGGACAGTAAAAGTCCACGATGTAATTTAATATCGGTTTCTGTCTATAGAACGGCAAACCTAAAATCTGCTTATTCCGAAGTTTTGACCAAAGCAATTTCTCAGCATCGGTCATGTTATTACGCAAATCGCGTGAGGCTTGTTTTAAATTTTTATTGTACGGTTTCATATTTATGCTTCTATTTTTATGTTTTTAATTCCTCCTCTTGCACCATACATGGCTCACCTTTAAAAAGGGAGGAACTGTCACGTAACTCTTTTAATCACATGGCAAGTCCCCCCTTTATCAAAGGGGGATTTAGGGGGATTCTTTAGAAGAATAGGTATATATCAAAAACCGCCCCTTTTCTAACCCATCAATCCACAAAAAAACCATTTTTACACTTTTAAGTCGGCAAAATTCATCACTTTCATTAATAATAGACCAATAAATTTATCTCCCAAATCAATGACTATTGGTGTTCCAATGAAAAAACTCATGAACAACGCAGAAAATCTCGTTGTCCAAATGTGCAAAGGTCTTGTTCTTGCTCACCCTGAACTTAGCTTTAACGAATCTTATAAAATTATTTCACGTAAAGAAAAACACCAAAACGTGACTTTAATCAGTGGCGGCGGCAGCGGTCATGAACCAGCGCATGCCGGCTTTGTCGGTACAGGCATGCTTGACGCTGCGGTGTGTGGCGATGTATTTGCATCCCCTTCACAAATTCAGGTCTATAAAGCCTTGCAGCAAGTGGCATCGGACAAAGGCGTGCTGATGATCATCAAAAACTATTCTGGTGACATGATGAATTTCCAGAATGGCGCAGCACTTGCAACTGAAGACGGCATTAAGGTCGATTATGTAAAAGTCGCGGATGATATTGCAGTCAAAGACAGCTTATATACCGTAGGTCGCCGTGGTGTTGCCGGAACAATCTTCGTGCATAAAATTGCCGGTGCAGCAGCCGCTCAAGGCTATGAATTGGGGCAAGTTAAAACCATTGCCCAAAAAGCCGCAGACAATGTCACGAGCTTAGGTTTTGCCTTTAACTCGTGTACCGTTCCTGCCAAAGGCACACCGACTTTCTCTTTAGCTGAAGATGAAATGGAATATGGCGTCGGTATTCATGGTGAACCGGGAATCCGCCGTGAAAAAATTCTGCCATCGAATGAACTGGCACAGCGCATTGTCGATGACCTGTTTTTAGACCGTCCAAACTTGACTGAAGTTGCAGTGCTGATTAACGGTTTTGGTTCAACGCCAATGCAAGAACTGTATCTGTTCAACCACGACGTATGCCAGCAGCTTGCTGCCAAAGGCATCAAAATTTACCGCACATTCGTTGGTAATTACATGACCAGTATCGACATGGCGGGTGCTTCGGTTTCCCTATTGGCTTTGGATGATGAACTTAAAATGTATTTAGATGCCGAAGCCAATACTCCTGCATTTAAAATGGATGGTGTAGCTGCTCTGCCTGTTGAGTTTGCAGTAAATGATGCGCAAGCTGAACAGACTTTAAATACTGACATTGAAACCCATGCAGAACATGCTGAAATTGTGAATGAACAATTTAGCATTGAAAACATGCGCTATATCGTGGACGTGATGAGTGCCTGTATCATTAAAAATGAAGTTCCCTTCTGTGAACTCGATGCCCACGCCGGCGATGGCGACTTTGGCATGAGTGTGGCCAAAGGCTTTAAACAGCTGAAACGCCAGTGGCAAGAACTTGTTCAAACTGAAAACATGGATGATTTCTTGCTGAACTGCTCAATGATTATTATGGAACATTGTGGTGGCGCTTCAGGTCCAATATGGGGGTCAGCATTCCGTGCTGCCAGCAAATCTGTCAAAGGCAAAGCAACTTTAACGGTAGCTGATTTTGCTGCGATGCTACAAGATGCAGTCAAAGGCATTCAAACCACAGGTGAGCGTTCATTCGGTCGTGGTGCGGTGGTCGGTGATAAAACCCTGATTGATGCTCTGGTGCCTTGTGCAGATTCTTGGTCATCCAACACTAACAAATCATTTAAAGAAAACTTTGTACACGGTGCGCAAGCTGCCGTTCAAGGCGCTGAATCCACTAAAGACATCGTGGCACGTATGGGTCGTGCCGGTACGGTCGGTGAGCGTAGCCTTGGCTATCCCGATGCTGGTGCACATGGCTTAGGTGTAATCTTTACGGAAATTGCCGAGCATATTAAATAATACCTAGCCCATTCAAAAAAGCACCGAATCTATTCGGTGCTTTTTTATGCCTACTGATATTTACTCCCTTATAAGGTCATATTTCTTAGCTTTAAAAAAGAAGATGAATACCAAGCTGCTCAAGCTATATGAATGAAGTCTATGCAGTTATTTGTAGTTTATGATCCAGCTTAATGTGTGCCAGTATTTTTCTTCAATATCAGGAATCTTGAGGAATATAAACTTAAACAGCAGGATTTAAGTTGAGCTCCAACTCCAGATAATGCCGTACCTGATTACGTCCCCGCTGTTTGGCCAGATATAAGGCGCGGTCTGCCATACGAATGGTGTGTTCTTTTTTGGCATTCTCCTGAGCAAGTGCGACTCCAAAACTTGCACTGGTTTTTAAAGTTTCACCAGTTTCCAACACAAATTCTTCTTGTTCTATAATTTTACGGCAGCGTTCTGCAATCTCGATCGCCTGCTGCAAGTTTTGATCCTTTAAAATCAAAATAAACTCTTCACCACCAAAACGCCCAACCACATCCTGTATCCGTGTGGTGGTACATAAAATTGTTGCCACACGCTGCAAAACTTCATCTCCCACTTCATGCCCATAATCATCATTAATTTTTTTGAAGTAGTCTAAATCCAGCAGCACCACGGCATACGTTGCCTTTTTCTTGCTTTCCAAAGTGCTCAGCTGTTCACCAATATAACGACGATTAAAGACATTGGTCAGCGCATCGGTCTGACTCATTTTCTTAATCTTCATTTCACGCCGGCGCCACTGTGAGAGCAAAATTTCAAAAAACAGAATCGAAACCAGCAGAATAGGCAGATAGACCTCAGCCATGCTTTTGATCCAGAATGGATTATGATAAAACTCACTATGCGTCAAGCTATCACTAAACACAGGCGCATAACGGATGATCTCATTAAAAGTTAAGTAACTGATAATGAGGGTAAAAATGGAAGCAAAAACGGCCATGCCATAGATTATTTTTCGTGAATAAAATACCAGGCCAATCAGCACAATATTGACGAAACCGGCAATAGTGGCAGGACTATAAATCCCCACGGTATAACCTGCGTAAATCATTACAGCACCAAAAAACATAGGTGAAAAATAAGCAACAAATTTACGGAATTTTGCATTGCGTTTATATCTATAACTTAGCGCAATCAGGGCGATAAAAATGATTAAGGTAGCAAATACCGTAGTAATACGGATGAAAAAAAAGTCATGATTAATCCAGACCCGATTGTCTTTTGAATAGCAACTAAACAGATACCATTTAATCGCACTGACTTGGCATAAGGCTCCAAAAAAGCAGAGCAATACGCCCTTATCGAAGTTGGGCCACGTAATAATTAAGTTATCTGACTCAAATAAATGAAACTTGAATCTGCCCCAATAATAAGAAATCAACGTAGGTGTTTTTCTAAAAAAGCTCATTTTCTTTATGAATATCTTTATAATTTATAAAAATTTTTATTACTTAAATATTATATCCATAGTACAAAAATTAAACAATGCGTCATCCTATCCTTTCGATAAACAACACCCCATCCAAATGGTCTATTTCATGCTGCACAATTCGGGCAGGAAAGCCCGTTAAAG
This sequence comes from Acinetobacter sp. UBA5934, assembly GCF_002430855.1. NCBI lineage: Bacteria > Pseudomonadati > Pseudomonadota > Gammaproteobacteria > Moraxellales > Moraxellaceae > Acinetobacter > Acinetobacter sp. UBA5934. Next base: position 20,647 of record NZ_DJDC01000191.1, read on the forward strand.
TCGTTTCTACCGCTACACCCTCCAGGGTTAAATAACGCAGCTGAATGGTTTGTGCACGTGCAACTTGTCCACGTTCATCCGGTACACTTAAACAGCCTTCTTCCCCTAAAACTGTCAATTCAGATTTTTCTAAAATTTCAGGATTAATCATCACCAGTGCATCCATTTCAGGTGCATCGGGATAACGCGGGTTCGGACGAGAGGCAACAATAATCATCCGTTTTGACACATAGATCTGAGGTGCAGCAATACCTACCCCATTTCGTTCCAGCATGGTGGCATACATGGCTTCGGCAAGTTGCTTTAACCATTCGCTATTCAGCTCGGTCTGTGCAACTTCAGCCGCTGTTAAGCTTAAAATGCTTTCACCGCGCTGTGCTACAGGTAAAATGGTGCTCATCAATTTATTCCTCATCGAGTGACAGTACTGGCCCAATATCTTTTTCATTGAGTATCATGTATACATATTAGTCTTAAAAACTGTGCTGATATATTCAGTTTTAATATGTGTAATGCACATTTATGCACGATTCGGATGTTTTGAAACAGCTCAGTATTTTAAGCACCTTTTAATTTTGTTTACCTATTATTCACCGCATTTCTTTATCAATAAAAAATATGGATACAACTCAGCTTCTTCTTGGTGTGGTTTTTAGTTCTATAGGCTTAGGCTATTTTTTATATGGGAAAAAGCAAAAAGTCATTGTGCCCTGGATCTGCGGCCTAGTACTGATGATTTTCCCTTATTTTATAGAAAATATCAGTATATTGACCAGTGTCGGGATCATGCTCTCAATTGCTCCTTACTTTATCCGGCTTTAATTGAGCGATAGATCAGACAGGTTTATTCATAAAATTAAGTTTTTGCACTGAAAAGAAAGATTGATTTTTCATCTAAAAAACAAAATATTAGAATTCCATCATATCTGATTTATTTTGCTGACTAACGGAAACCTGAAGCATGGACGCAATACCTCGTTTAACTGGTGAAGATAAACGCACGCTGGGCTTGTCATCTTTAGGCGGTGCACTCGAATTTTACGACTTCGTGATTTATGTCTTTTACGCCAAAATCATTTCAGAACTGTTTTTTCCCAGTGGTTTAAGTCCTTTCTGGGCCATGCTGAATACCTATGGCATTTTTGCAGCGGGTTATTTTTTCCGTCCGCTAGGCGGCGTGGTGATGGCACATTTTGGTGACCTGATTGGACGCAAGCGCTTGTTCAGTCTGTCCATTTTGCTGATGGCCTTACCTACGCTCATGATCGGGATCATGCCGACCTTTGAAAGCATTGGCTATGCTGCACCACTATTGCTATTACTCATGCGAGTAGTTCAAGGCATTGCCATTGGCGGGGAAATTCCAGCCGCTTGGACCTTTGTTTCGGAACATGTGCCCGCAAATAAAATTGGTTTTGCTAATGGTTTACTTACAGCCGGGTTATCGCTCGGCATCCTGCTGGGTGCCTTAATGTCATTGTTTATTTCGTTGAAATATAGCGAGACAGAAATTCATGACTGGGCATGGCGTATTCCCTTTATTCTGGGCGGGATCTTCGGTTTAATTGCGCTCTACCTGCGCAGTTATTTGAAAGAAACTCCCGTATTCAAAGCCATGCAGCAACGTAAGCAACTGGCTACAGAAATGCCGGTAAAACAGGTACTGGCACAACATAAAACCGCTGTGGTCATTGGCATGCTGTTTACCTGGTTCCTCACCGGCTGCGTGGTGGTTCTGATTTTGGCCATGCCGAACCTGCTCACCGGAGCCTTTGGTTTCGAACGTGCGGATGCATTTAAAATGCAGAGTGCAGCCATCATTATGCAAATGCTCGGCTGTATTATTGCAGGCTTGTTGGCAGACCGCCTCGGTGCAGGTAAAGTGATTTTATGGGGTTCACTCGCTGTTGCCCTGATTGCCGCTGTTTTCTACAACAGTTTGGGACATGTTTCAGCCGCAACGGTATTTATGCTGTATATGTTACTTGGACTGGCGTCCGGTACAGTCGGCATGGTTTCTTACAGTATGGTGAAAATGTTCCCGGCCCAAATTCGCTTCTCGGGTATTTCATTTTCTTATAACGTGGCCTATGCCATTGCAGGTGGCATTACCTTGCCCCTGGTACAATGGTTAAGCCTGTATAGCAAGATTGGCGCTATGTACTATATTGGTGTGGTCTGTTTAGTGGCATTCTTTAGTGCGCTGCTGTATAGAGCCAAGTTTGAAAGACACAATTTAGACCCATCTTCCATAATTCCCGCACAACATGCAGTGAAAGATTAAGTATAAAAAAAGCCCTTCAGTTGAAGGGCTTTTTTATTGATTAAGCGACCAAATTTTTCTTTAACTCATCTTCAACAATCTGGATTTCCAGCTGACTAAATTTACGAATTTCAGTTTCAGCATGTCTTTCCAACATTCCAGAAATCAAAGGAACCTTAATCTTGACATGCCAGTTCAAGCTGATGTGAATTTGCTGTTCATCCCCCGTCACCAAACGTTCACAGTTGGCTTCTAAAGGCATATTGGCACCCAATTTTATGCTGGACGTTAAAGCTGATAAATCTGTGATATCGGTACGCTTGACTCGAAAGGCATCTTTTAGAAATTTTTTCGCCATATCTGGAATATTGACATCCAGATTATAAGCACGGCGTAAGGTGTAAATATCACCACTCATTTTAGACTCAATAATTTCCAGTTTTTCACCTGGAATACGTCTACACACTGCTTCATGTAAGGCTGTATTTGCCACAAGGCGTTTGAACTGGTCAATGGATACGCCCTGAATGGTAGAATTCACAGTAAAACTATGTGCCATATTTAATAATCCTTTATTTTTCTAGTGGTTATTTTTAACAATTCTAACTTATTTGATCATCACTGATCTAGCCTATTTTGTCTAACTGCGTATTTAATTGAATTTTCCAGACCTTGTCATTGACCATCTATACCATACTATTCTGCATAGATGCCACTGTGAATCACCGTTTTTTCACCACAGGAAATACGAAGAAAATGGCCGCGATATTCAATGACGGCATCAAACTGCTCAGCGCCATCATCCAGACCTGTCGCGGTCCAAATCGTACCTTGGGGAAAATCCTGCAACCACGCCGCTTTATAAAAATCAGAAACAGAATCGAAGTTGATATATTTTTCCGGCTGGGCCTGAATTCGGCCTGCCAGTTCATCAAACCGGTGCAACTGGGCTTGCCCAAAGTCGATCAGCATCTCTCACTCCTTAGCGATTAAACCCCTTTGAACCGGGTCAAAGCCTGTTTCTTTTTCACCTGTTCCCACTGCCACCAGCCAAAGGCAGCCAAACCGACAAAAGCAGCATATAAGCCGGCAGTTAAGAACAAGTCCTTATAAATGAACATGCCGACATAAATAATATCGACAAAAACCCACAACACCCAAGTCGCAATATGCTTACGACTGGTCCAATAGGTAGCCAGCAGACTAAATGCAGCCAGTTGTGAATCCAGCATAGGCACAGCAGCGTCGGTAAAATGCTTCAATGTTAAACCGAAAATTAAACCGCCCACGGCAGCCAGCAGCATCTGGAACATCACAGTCTTTTTTGCGATCGGCTCAATCCGAATTTCATGATCTTGCTGCTTGCCTTTCAGCCAGTGATAGAAACCGTAAAAGTTCACTACAATGAAAAAGAACTGCAATATGGTTTCACCATAGAGCTTAAATTGATAGAAAAGATAGGCATATAGCACAAAAGCTGCAAAGTTAAACCACCAGCACCACATATTGCGTTTAATGGTCAGTGCCACCCCGATAAGACTAATTATAACCGCAACAATTTCTAAAGGTGACATGCTCATCATCAAACAGCTCAAAGGTGTTGCTATTATGAAAAAAATAGCCCTGAACGCAAGCTAAATTATCCCCTTTCCGGTACATCATCTAATCAACTACCCCCTTACAACACGCATGCATGTTTTAGTAGAGTTCATTACACAAAATTGACTGAACAGATTTGACAGTTTTCTAACAATCGTTTAAAAACTTAAAAAACACTCTATCTGGAAAAATAATAATGTCACAACAACAAGGAAAAGTTAGCCGGGAAATTCGTGGGTCTCTGTTCCTGATTGGCCTGGATCGCGCTGCAAAAAGAAATGCCTTCGATAGCCATATGATTCATGACTTATCACTGGCCCTAACCGAATATGAAGACGCCCCGGAACTCCGTTGTGCGGTCATTTTTGCCCATGGTGATCATTTTACTGCCGGGCTGGACTTGGTCGAATTACAACCCAAACTGCAAACTGGCGTATTTGATTTTGAGCATGGTCAAATCAACCCTTGGGGCACCAGTACAAGACCACGCAAAAAACCGGTGATTGTTGCGGTACAAGGCATTTGCTATACCGCAGGCTTAGAATTGATGCTGAATGCAGATATCGTCATTGCGCAGGACAATTGCCAGTTCGCACAAATGGAAGTGCAGCGTGGCATTTTACCCTTTGGCGGTGCAACCGTCCGTTTTGTACAGGCTGCGGGCTGGACTAAAGCCATGCGCTATTTATTGACCGGCGATCATTTTGATTCAGCGACAGCGCTAAATTTAAACCTGATTACCGAAATTACCCCTGAATCCCCACTGCAACGTGCCATTGATCTAGCCGAACATATTGCACAAGCCGCCCCACTGGCAGTTCAGGCAACACTGGCTTCTGCCAAAGAAGCCGCTGAACAGGGAGCAGAAACAGCTTTTGCCCATTTACCGCAACATCTGACGCCCTTGCTCAAAACTCAGGATGCACAGGAAGGTGTCATGGCGATGCTGCAACGCCGCATCCCTGAATTTAAAGGCCGATAGTTAAATAGCCAACGATCTAAATCCAATAACAACACGAGTTTACCATGCCACATCACAAGCAAAAGTTACAAAGCGGCCATTTGAGTGTCAGTTCACATGCCTTTCCGGCGATAGATGGTTATCCCTTAAAGGGAACCATCTACACACCAAAGCATGACACTAAAGCCAATATTGTCTTGTCCAGTGCAACCGGCGTACCGCAAGAATTCTATCGCCGCTTTGCCGAATATATGACCCAGTTTGGTTATCAGGTGCTGACTTTTGATTATCGTGGTGTGGGTCAATCGGCTCCTGCGAGCCTAAAAGGTTTTAAAATGTCCTATCTGGATTGGGGAGCATTGGACCTTGCTGGGGCGATTGATTATCTGGCACAGGATCAGCTGCCGGTCTTTATGGTCGGTCATTCCTATGGCGGACAGGCGCTGGGACTAACCCCAAATCATGACAAGGTCACAGCCATGTACTGCTTTGGTACCGGTGCCGGCTGGCATGGTTATATGCCTTTTAAAGAAAAAGTTAAAGTTCAGGTCATCTGGAATATTGTATTTCCGCCAATGGTTGCGCTTAAAGGTTACTTGCCCTGGAGCAAGCTGAAAATGGGGGCAGATTTACCGATTGATGTCTATAAACAGTGGCGAAAATGGTGTAAAAATCCGAGCTACTTCTTTGCCGACCCGGAACAGCAGTCGTTAATTCAGCAATATGCACAAGTTAAAACCCCGATTTATGCCGTGTCTGCACTAGATGATGACTGGGCCTTACCCAATTCACGTCATGCCTTTATGCAACATTATGCTCAGGCGCCCATGCAGTTTATCAATATTTCCGCAAGTGATTATGGACTGAAACAGATTGGGCACATGGGTTATTTTCGTAAGGGTTCGGAAAAAATCTGGGATGACATAGACTGTACGTTCAATCAACACTTCGTCAAGCAAAACGGATAGGAACTAAATACAGATGCGCCCACAGAAACTGAGCCGGGAACAGATTTTAACGGCCTGCGCCCTGCAATTTAAACGTCATGGCTATGCCGCGACCAGTATGGAGATTCTGGCCAAAGCCTGTGGATTGACCAAAGCTTCTTTTTACTATTATTACCCCAGTAAAGAGGCATTATTGATGGATGTTCTGGAACTGACCCACCAATACTTAAATAGCCATTTATTTAAGCTGAACCAGCAAGATGAAATTTCGATTAGCCAACAGTTCGAATTGATGCATGAACGTGCGATCCGGTTTTTCAGTGATGAAGTCAAAGGCTGTTTAATCGGGATCATTTCAATTGAAGCACGCTATCAGTCCGAGCAGATTCTGGAAAAAGTCCGTCTGATCTTTCAGGACTGGCAAATGGCGTTTTATCAATTATTTAAAATGCAGCTGACAGACCATGAGGCTCAAATTTTGGCAAAACAAAGCTTGGCCGATTATGAAGGGGCCATTTTAATGTATCGCCTGAATGATGACCTGTTTTATCTGGATCAGGTCAAGCAACGCATCATAAAACAGCTAATATAAAATCGTCAGCCACTGGATAATACCGAATAACTGATTGAATTTTAAATAGAGTAAACTCAATTCAAGGGCAATCGCTTCAATCAGGCGCGGCTATGCTGTTCCTTGAATTCACATTTATGCTCACAACCGAAACGGTCAATATGGGTATAAAACACCCCATAGCGTCCGACGTAATATTCTAAAGACTGATCATAGAAGGTCCAGTAAATCGACCATTCGCCTAAGTCCAGCTTACGAATCCGGGTTTGTGCCTTGGCGGGCAGTTTTTTTAGAATGCCTTCTTGCACCACAATGGCTTGACTTAAATTACGTTCGGTCAGATGACGCTCAAAAAACATCTGGCAGACATCGTCAAACAGTTGTTGTTCATATTCCTCCACCTCCTCTACCCTTGCTTCCGGTTTGGATAAAGGCTGTGCCGAGGTCGCTTCAAATTTGATTAAATCGGCGAGCTGCCTGATTCTAAATTGTTGTGAATATTGATTGATCTGAATTTTTAAAAAGACTTTCCAAAGGACAATCAGTCCAATGCCAAAACATAACCCCAAGAGTATTTTCACCATAGCGTCACTCTCATGTTAAATAATTATTATTTTTATATTATATAAAACAATTAGAACAAAAATTATACAATTTTTTAAATTTTATGTTATAAAAAAAATGATTCCAAGGAATTTTACTCATGTTTCCTATTGCTTCATCTGTTCAACACACGCTTGTCACTTGCCGCGCTTTGTACCTTCAGGTCAACAAGGCCAGTTCACGACGCGTGGCGTTTTTACATGAGGTACCTTGGAATCTGTACCCTGATGATGATTTAGAATAAATCACTCACTAATAAATACCCCAAGGTCGCCTCAGTAGCGGCCTTTTTTATTGCCTAAAAACAAGGAAAAAGCTGATGAATCACCCTATCGATAAAAATGGATTCCCCACTCCACTGTCCCAGCCGGTTGTAGCCTCTTTTAACCGAAATTCACGCTTCGCTACAGCCGGTCAATTTGCTACTGTCGTGCTGATTTGGTCACTCACTCCACTTGCAGCCGTCTGGACAGTACATGAAATTCATTGGGCGTGGGGTTTATTGATCCGATTTAGCTTGGCTATTCCCATTGCTCTGGCATGTCAGGCCTATTTCAAAATCAGACTGCCATTGCACCTGCAAGCTTTGCTCAGTTATGCCGCAGGTGCACTTGGCCTGTTTGCATCCATGACCTTTTGCTATATGGGCGCATCCAAGGTACCTTCCACGGTGATATCTATCATCTATGGTAGCGCTCCATTCGTTTCAGGTTTACTGGCCATTTATATTTTTCGTAGTGAAAAATTCAGTGCTTATCAATGGCTGGGCTTAGTGATGGGTATGCTGGGCATGTATTTCGCATTGGGTTTAAATTCGCAAAACTTGCTCTTCGATTTATGGGGCATCGGTCTGGAAATTGTCGCGATGTTTTTATACGTCCTTTCTGTGTTTGCGGTGCGTGCGGTTGCTGCAAATATCCATCCGATCAGTCAAATGACCGGTGCCACGATGGTATCTTGGTTGGGGTATTGTAGTTTGCTGCCTTTTTTCTGGTCAGAACTGCCCGATGAGCTGCCTTCTTTACCCACTACAATGGCACTCGTCTATAGCGCGGTATTTTCATCTGTACTGGCGATGATTTTTTATTATCAGCTGCTAAACACCGTCAAGCCCACTACACTGATGCTGATGAACATTATGAGCCCGGTACTGGCTACACTGTGGGGCACCTGGCTTAATCACGAAATGTTAAGCTCGCATTTCAATCTGGGGCTGCTGTTACTATGTAGTGGCTTAGCCTGCTATGCTTTGCGCGTACCTGGCAAATAGCCAATACCATAATAAAGAAAAATCCCGGGCCGGATGCAGACTCGGGATTTGCTCAATTCAAGCTTTAAGCAAAAAAGACTTTATTCAATATGAATAATTTTGCCATGTTCATCATGATGAACCACTGTGACCTTTTGCTGGCGCCCCTGTTTAATGTCTTCCACAGCCAAACCAAAATGCTGTCCATAATCGGTAATATTTTTGGCCGAACTTGTCTTTACTGTTTTTGCAGGAACAAAATTCGACCATAACAGTAAGGCTACAGCACAGGCCAATAATGCACTCACCCCATGTTCAATGCCCAAGCCAAAGGCAGAAAACAGTTGATGAAACACATGATTTTTTTGCAGGCTGACAATTCCCAGCACAATCAATAATGGTCGCCATAACAACAACCACACCGCCCACATCATGGCAGTAGAGGTATTCGATGCATAACGTTTATGCCACGGCAAGCAATGACGTAAATCAATAATTAAAGGATTATTTCTCATGGATCACTTGCTCATTAGTAGAGGTCGAATGACGCATCCCGCGGTCTGGACTGACCCAGCGTGCGCGCTGACCGTCGCCGCGTAATAATACTTTAGGAAATGCCACAATACTGGCCGTCAGGGTGATCAGCCAGAATACAAAGGGATACCAGATCATCCAGAAATAATTCTTGCCCAGTGACGGTTCATAACGGCTGTCCATCCATTTGCTGAGCGCAAACTGCAACAGACAGGTCACGCCCAAGAGCATGCCGGTGCCATAAGGTAGAAATGGCGAACTGACGCCCGCTATGCCCAAGGGAACCACAAAATGGATTAACCAGAGAATAGCCATAAACAGCATCAAATAAGACCAGACCAGAGTCAGAACCAGTTCACACAATAATGGCCATAAAAAGTTCAGTTTTGGTTGAAATAACACATCGATATTTTTAATCAGCACCTGTGCCCCGCCCATAGCCCAGCGCAAGCGCTGTTTCCATAAGCCCTGAAAGGTTTCCGGCATTAAAATCCAGACCAGCGCGTTCGGTTCAAAGTGAATATTCCAGCCCGCACGTTGCAGCTTCCAGGTAATGTCGATATCTTCCGTCAGCATATCGGGTGACCAGTAGCCGACTTCATGCACGGCACTTTTACGAAAGGCAGTAATCACCCCAGAAACGGTAAACAACCGTCCAAAACTGCGCTGCGCGCGCTTAATCATGCCGACTATGGAAGAAAATTCTCCAACCTGAATGCGTCCAATTAGAGTCGAACGGGTACGAATTCGCGGATTACCGGTGACCGCAGCCACGGTTTCATCCTGCAGAAAATGGCGTAACATCCAGGTCGCAGCATGCGGATCAAGCAAGGCATCACCATCAATGCCAAGCAAATATTCTGCATCGGTGAGCAAGCTTCCCGCCTGCAGTGCCATGGCTTTGCCCTGATTATGCGCCAGATGCACCACACGCAGTTTTTCATGCTGATGCGCGAGACGGTTGAGCACGGCTGCGGTGTTATCGGAACTGCCATCATTAATGGCGATGACTTCAAAGTTAGGATAATCCAGCGCCAATGCATGGCCGAGTGTTTCTTCAGCATTATCTCCCTCATTAAAACAAGGCACCAGCACGGCTACCTTTGGATAATCAGGCAGTGCTTCAGGCTGTCGATACGGCGGATCTTGTCGCTCTTTCCAATAGAAAATCAGTGCACCGATCATCCATAAATACGACATAAATAATGGATAATAAAAAACGAAGTGCAATGCAGAATGCCAAAAATGCTGCAGCGTTGACATATGGAATGCCTTTAAGGAATAAGTTTGCTGGATTTCATATCAAAGGCTTTGCGCATTACGTGAGTATCTGGATAGTCCTGAATCGGATCATCCGGATAATACGCTTCATGCATCACACCTTGGGTATATAAAGACTCAATGGTCTTGGCCATTTCATCGGAAGGGACGTGTTGATTGGTTCGCCAGTTCACCGACTGTAATTCAAACACCGTTTTTTTCATGCCATTCGGATATTGCTTCACGCGATTAACGATGTCCCGATAAAAAGCATCCGGATCTGTAGCCTGCTCCATATAGGGCATCGCCATGATCGCAGTAAAGTCATAACGGTTAATCGACTGTTCCAAAGACTGTGAATACCAGTTTTCTGCATAAGGCTTCAGGGCAACCTGTGCATATAAGTTGCGTGCAGTCAGCAAGAATGGATGATACTGACGGACTTCCTGCGCCAGTTGCATGGCAAAGTCATCGATGTATTTGGTTTTAAACGCTGTCCACTTTTCCAGCTCGGCATCATTACTGCGGATTTTGGCCAGATCGGTAGGTAGACCTATCGCAGCATAGGCTTTTAAGGCTTCAGGGCTGGCATCCTCATAGTCAGACAAGGTGGTGTCATCGTGGAATAAAATGCCGTTAAATGGCACAGTTTTGGCCAGGTCCTGATAAATCCCCTCAATCGTCTTACGTGCATCGACAGAAAAAGGACTTAAACGGTGATACCCCATATTCAGATGTTTTGAATCATCGGATTGCTGGGTCACCACCACATCTTTAGACACCGGATTATCTTTTGGTAAATCCCAAGCCAGTAATGGCATCCAGGCATAAACCCGACTCACCTGAGTCCGGGTTTGAATTTGCCAGGCCACGCGATTAAACAGGTCAGCGCGCATCGGTAAATAATGGTTCGGAAAATACACCATATCCGCAGAACCATTGGCATCCGGATCGGAAAAGGCCTGTAAATACACGGTATTGACTTTCATCGCCACAATCCGGTCAAGCAGATGATCCAGATTGCGTTCTTGCTGGATTGGATTTTTGTCGTAAATATAATCCAGATCGATATGCATGATTTTTTGTGGACGGTTATTGTCGCCTAAATGTTGCTGACGATTTTGAATTTCCTGGGCCAAATCCGCCGTGGTCATATTGCCTTCCACCAAAATACGGTTGAGCTGCCCCAAAGAACTTTGTGCTGAATCTGCACCATCATCCAGACTAATCGCAATCGGCATGCCCAACTGTTTAGCAATATTCACGGTTTGCATGGTGTAATGACCATAAGGCCAGACCATTATCCGTGGTGATTTTAACCCGTGGGCAGTCAATAACTGGTTATTCTGCTTTAAATCACCCGTAATCCGTTGCTGATAATGTTGATCGGATTCATAGCTGGCAGATTTAGGATCGTATAACCGTGTCACTGCCGCCGGTTCCATATTGCCCTGCGGATTGCCCAAAATGCCGCGATGCAGGTTATAACTATGACTGGCAATTTCGACCAGGCCGCTTTCCTGCATCTCTTTCAGTTCAGCCCAGGACAACATTTGATTGCGCGGAATTTTCTCACCTGAAAAGTCAACGCTTTGCCCTGCTGTAGGCTCTAGCCATGAACCCACCACTGCCAGCACCACTGGAATTTTATTGGTCTTGGTTATTGGATAGGCATTTTTATAAAATGAAGCATAGCCATCATCCACGGTGAATAAAACCGGTTTGCTTGGCAAGCGGTATTTCCCTTGATGTGCTTTAATCAGCTGATCCACATTAATAAAATGAAAACCATTATTTTTAAGCCAGCTAATATGTTGCTGAAACTGCTGGGTCGTTACCGAATAGTCAGGAATCAATGCCGATTGATGATCGGTAATTTCATGGTAGCCAATTACCGTGAGGATGGGATTGCTGGCTGGCAGCGTTTTACTCCAGGCTAGATGAGGCAACTGCCATAAAACGGCGGAAAGAGATGCAGAAAGCAAGGTGGAAAGCAATCGAGTCTTCATGGAATGGTGCTCAAAAATCATTTTATGCTCTGAACACGCGACATCATTGATCAATAGAAAATGACACTTTTCATGATTTACGACATGCAGAACTTTGAATCTGCTTTTTATCCAATCAAGCTGAAATGAAACTTAAAAACCAATATTTTTTATAGTTAAATAATTAAAAAAATGTATAAATACAATAATATTTCAAGGAATATGCTGGCTTTTATGCTGATCAAAAGCGCTTAAAAAGCGGCTAACAAAAAAGCTAAGCTGATTGAGGCTGATATTGATCCCGCCCGGCACCTTTCGCTGCATACAGCTGAACATCGGCAGCTTTCATCAGTTCATGAATATCGGTATAAGGATGATTTCGATCCATCCAGGCAACGCCCATACTTATGGTCACATATTGCTTCTGGTCAGGCCGATTTAAATGTTCAAAGCGATGTTGTCTAATGGCGTTTAAAACCTGTTGCAACACGTTTAAAACCACTTCACTTGGTACGTTATGCAGCAGAATGGCAAACTCTTCCCCGCCATAACGCGCTACATAAGCAGAAGGGGGCAAGGCCTGCTGGATCACCTTAACCAAGTCTTTTAAAATGACATCACCCTTCAAGTGGCCATAATAATCATTATAATTTTTAAAATAATCCACATCTAGCATGGCAAATGCCAAGGTGTTATTACTGTGATTTTGGGTCAGATTAAATAAACGCTGTATCTCAATATTCAAAGCGCGGCGGTTAAATGCACCGGTTAATGCATCAATTTGAATTTGTCGTTCCAGTTGTTCATTTAACTGATTTAATTGCGCAGTCCGTTCTTTCACCTTATTGTCTAACGAGTTGTTCAGCTCAATTAAATTATTATTCAGTTGCTCGATATAATGATTATGCCGTGCATAATTTTTTGCCTGCTGAAACATAATCAGCAAGGCGTAAAAACTGGTTGAAATAAAAGTTAAGTTAAAGGACTCGATCAGATTCAGATTTAATAAGAAATCATGTATGAAGGTCACGCATAACAAAATCACCGCCCACATGTTAATTGTCGAATATTTTTCTTTAGATTTTAGCGTGATATAAAAACCATAGGCAAAATTCAGAATCACCACAATACTAAATAGCGAACTATATAATGCTAAACTCTGGAATACTTCGGGAGTGGTAAAAAAAATCACCACAATATTAACCGCCAGAATGAACATTACAGCCGAATAAACGATTAAATTTAAATAACGGCGATTGAGCAAATACATATAACTTAAGAAAAATACAATTGCTAAAGCCGTAAATAAATATTCTAAGCGCTGTCCCCATAACCAGCTAATATTGGTAAATGTGGTGTAGGCATACGGTGCTGAAAATAAATTGTGTAAAGCCAAAAATAGGATGAAAAGACCAAATACAAAAACCCGAATACTGCTGCGCCCGATTTTTCCCTGAAAAAGTGAAAACATCAGGGTAAATAACCCCATACCGAATACTGCCCCACATACTAGGCCTATACTCATCATCAGTTGTTCAAACTGGCGGGTAATGGTTTTTGCGATCCCGATCCGCATAGAATTTTCTAAACCACCATGTACATTTTTAAAACTGGAGATTTGGAAAGTAATGGTCAGTTCTTCTTTATACGGCACCGTAAACGCTATTCTAGGCGCATTTTCTGATTGATGGCTTTTGGCATCTTTACCGATCTGACCCAAGCGAAGTACATAAGCTCCGTTTAAATACATACGATAGGCACTATATTGATTGGGAATGTAGATCGCGATATTTCGACCCAGATATTGTTTAGGGATTTTAAAATGCCCAATAAAGGTACCGTAGGTCTCATTACTCCCTATGATTTCCTTGAAAGAACCCGGTAAATTTACAGTGTGAGATTTTAAAATTGCGCTAGGCTGGATAATGAACTGTTCAGGATAATACTGCCATGTTCCCTGTAAGGCAGTACTGCTATTTTCAGTAAACTGGACATTATTGAATAATTTTTGCTGTACAGAAGAAGATTTCGAAGCAGTCGCCTCATTTGCCCACAGTTGCTTTCGCCCCAGGCATACGCATAAACAGAGCAATAAAAATAACTGGAAAAAATGAATTAATCTCTTGTTCTTATACAAATATAAATTGTCCTTAAATTATGCTTGTCCTTTAATTAATGTAGCGATAAAAAAATAAAACTCAAATTATTTTTCAATTATCTGCAAGATACAGCCATGTCTCTTGCAGAATACTTTTTAATCAACCATAAATGAGAGATTAATCACGTGTTTTCACATCAAACAATTCAATTTCAAAAATAAGATTGGAATTTGCAGGAATGATTTTACCCATTTTTCGCTCACCATAAGCCAAATGTGCAGGAACCAGTAATTTACGTTTACCACCGACCTTCATGCCCATAATGCCCTGATCCCAGCCTTTAATTACTCGGCCTGTTCCAATTACAGTTTCAAAGTAGTTGCCACGATCAATCGACGAATCAAACTTGGTTCCATCTTCCAGCCAGCCAGTATAATGTGTGGTAATTAGCGCGCCTTTCACCGCTTCTTTGCCTTCACCTACTTTTAAATCAATAATTTCTAATTCATTCATCATCATTTACCTAAACAGAGCACTAAATTTTCAATCACTATTATAAACCGGATTCAGATGAGTTCTTTATGCTTTAAATTATGTATATTTAAAAACTCAGCTCCTGGATATTGGAATCATTCAATAAATAAGCCGTCAATTTTTTATGATTTTCAGCCGAGCCGATTAAAATCCAGCGTCCACTCATGCGCTGCTCGGTTTTATGCTGCACACTGCGCACCACTTTCATGTTATAGGTCTTAAATAGCGCTTCATATTGATCTAAAGTTTTGCGCTGATAAGGACAAATAATTCGATAGGTACGTGCCTGGCTCAGGGTTTCTATCCCCTCCTGGACATAAATCAAAAAAATCAGCACGATCAAAACAATCAAGGTGGCGAACAGGCTTAACAGTTCATAACCTGCGCCAGCTGCCATACCCAAGGCGGCCGTCATCCAGATGGTAGTAGCAGTAGTAATGCCGGAAATACGGTTTTCATCTTTAAAAATCACCCCTGCGCCAACAAAACCCAAACCGGTCAGAATATTGGCGGCTATCCGGTCTTGGCTGTCGATGCCAATTTTTAAAGACATAATGGTAAATAGACATGAACTCAGACTGACCATAATCATGGTGCGAAGGCCGGCAGATTTACTGCGATATTCACGCTCTGCGCCAATAATTGCACCAATGCCCAGGGCAATCAGCAAACGATAGAGATCCGGATGCATATATTTTCCCTTTTTTCATTTTTATTGTTTTCAGGTATACGCAATTTTTTAGTGAGGATACAAGCCTAGACTTGCATCCTTATTTGTCCTTATTGTAACTGTTCCCACTCCACCACAACTTGTGCATGATCGCCAATCAAGGTCCATTCGCCATCCATCACATTTAACTGCAATTGCATGGTGCGCTCGCATAATTGCGGCAAGGCATCAGTAGTCGCGGTCGAGAGTTTCCACACTTGCACATTGCTTAAAGTTTTTAATTTGCTGTTGCGCTTATACCATTCATCCACAGCTGAACCATAAGTAACAACAGCCACTTGCTTGCAACGCGCGCTGGCTTTTTTGACTTTATCTTCATCCGGACTGCCCACTTCAATCCATTTCACCAGTTGACCGGTCAGGTCTTTTTGCCACAATGCCGGCTCATCGGTTTCAAATAAATCTTTGGTAAATTCCAAGGCTTCATCGGCAAAACGGGCATAGGCCAAAATACGCACCATCAAGCGTTCAATGGTTTCAGATGGATGTAAAGCCATGGTCAGTTGATAATCACCGTATTGATGATCATCCATATTGGCAATATTCAAATCTGCCTTATAAATCGTTGCTTTAAGCGCCATACAAGTATCCTCAAATTTGGCGCCTAGCATATAAGATTTAGACCGATTTTGCAGAGTTGTTTTTAGGGCTCATCTCGATTCAACTGACATTGAAATAACTGCTCTTCAAAATATTGCCAGTCGCGCTGGTCTTGCACAATAATTTCAATACGGTTATCAATGCCTTCTTCTGAAGACTGATAATTAAACTGTTCCGGATTAAAATTAAAAGTTTTCCAGCCCTGATTGGTATTAAAAATGGCTTTAATCCGCAGCCAGTCTTGCTGTTCACACAATAAATCCAGCAAGGCATAAAAGTCGAATTGCCAGCGCTTGGGTAATTTCCAGCCTGCCACACTATAACCTTGAGCAGTTTCAGCATAGTGATAAGGCAACTGTTTAATTTCTGGCAAGGACTGTCCTGCTGAAAATGTTTTCTGAATTTTCAATAAAGGCTGAATTTTGCGTTCAGTTCCCACATAAGGCTGGTCAATTTGCTGAAGTGAAATATGCTCCTGCCCGCTCATCAGCCAAGTCTGTTGATAGGCCTGATATTCAATTTTCAATGCTGCTAAAGCCTGATCATCTGCAAAATTCATCGTATCCGCATGAGACACCACAATAATTTGTGCTGCTTTTAACTGGTCTGCATACAGGTTCTGCTTGCTCCAATCACTATCATGCAAACGCGAGCCATCAATCACGGTCACTAATGCCCGCATGGCAATACTCTGTTGCCAGTGTGGCTCGGTCAGTTGTTCCAGTAATTGTGCAGGATGTCCCAAACCTGTGGGTTCGATAAATAACCGGTCCGGTTTGCTTTCTGATAATAACCGCGACAAGGCAATCTGCATCGGCAACTGGCTGCTACAGCACAGACAACCACCGAGTAACTCCTTAACTTCATAGCCTTGGGTTTGCGGTAATAGCTGCTGATCAACTCCAATTTGCCCAAACTCGTTCATCAGCACCGCCCAGACTTCATTTTCCGGCTTCTGGCTAAGTAAATGTTTAAGCAAGGTGGTTTTTCCAGCGCCTAAAAACCCGGAAATAATATGTGTCGGTACTGCTTGAGTGGGAGAAATCAGTTTCAAAACTTACTCACTATTCATGGCCAGGGAGATTAATCAATGCAGTGATGAGGACAACTTAGCCGAAAAAGGTGCTCAAAAATCTGTATAGAACTCCACTTTAATTTTTTCCTCTAGCTCTGGCAATGTATTCACTTCATTTAAAAGACCTAGCAACCCGTTTGATCAAATTTTATTGAAATAACTCAGTAGACTATAAAAAATATCATCGGCAGCAATACGCTATTTTTAGTGCACTAAATCACTCAAAATAGAAAATAATCTCAAAAAATCTGCAAAATTTCTTTACATTTAATTGAAACAACCGGTTTGTTAAAACGATTATTTTCTGCTGTTTTTGTGTCTTTTAAGTAAGAAAATGCATTAAAAAAGCTTATATAGAAATATCTGCATACATTTTCTATGCATTGTTCAGCGCATTTTTTACAGTAAATAAACAGCACACACTTGCTTGTATTTTTCAGGTTAACCGCTCTGTTTCACTTTGTTGCTTTGATTGCCCGCTCTCCCGCAGGTCTTTAGCATGGGCCCTGTTCATATTTATGTGATGATAAATATGGATCGAATAACTTTTTAGAAAATAAAGGATGCTTAAAATGAAATTAACTCAAATCTTACTTGCCTCTACTTTAGCCATTGCTGCAGCAAGCACTTTTGCTGCAACTACGGATAAACAAAAAGAAGAAGCAAAAGTCATTGTTTCAACCCAGGAACAGCCTGCTACAACTTCGGAAAGTGCTGCTGATAAATCATCTGCTGCTCAGCCTGCTTCAGAAACTGCTGCTGAAGAAAAACCAGCTAAACCAGCACAATAAGGCTCTTAAACCTTAACTTACCTTACTCCCTCCCTATTGCTTATTTAACCTAAAGCACGATTGAGTGAGAAAAGCTGAATGATATACATCGTTCAGCTTTTTTATTTTTAACCCGATATTGATGAATGATAGAAAAAAATGATCATTAGGCTTAAAAAAAATATAGCCAATAATGAATATAATTGTTTATTTTCAATAATTTAATCAATTAAAACTATTTCTAATGTTTTTTTGTCATTCAATAGATCTACTATGGCATAGCTTGTTTAGACCCTCAATTTCACCGTTAATACCCTTAAATGTGGATTGATTGAATGGACATTCGCTATGAGCAACAAAACGAATTTCACGACTGAAGTGGCTATCTTGGGCGCAGGCCCTGTTGGTTTGACTATTGCGAACTATCTAAGTAAACAAGGCATTCAGGTCACGGTGATCGAACAACTGGACAGTTTGATTGATTATCCGCGTGCCATTGGTATTGATGATGAATCTTTACGTACCATTCAATCACTCGGTTTGGTTGACCAAGTCTTGCCGCATACTACGCCGAACCACGCTATGCGTTTCTTGACGCCAAAAGGTCGCTGTTTTGCCGACATTCAGCCACTCACCCGCGAATTCGGTTTCTCCCGTCGTAATGCCTTTATTCAGCCACAGGTCGATAATGTCTTACTGCAAGGTTTAAAGCAGTATGAAAAAACTGAAGTGCTTTTTTCACGTCAACTGAATGAATTTAGCCAGGATGCCAACGGCGTAACACTTAAAATTAAAGATAAAGACCAAAATGAAGAAACCGTGCATGCACAATACCTGATTGCCTGCGATGGCGGTAACTCAATTGTACGTCGTACTCTAAATATTGGCTTTGATGGTAAAACCGCACCAAACCAGTGGATCGTGATTGATATTGAAAATGATCCTCTGGCAACACCGCATATTTACCTATGCTGCGACCCGGTTCGTCCATACGTATCTGCTGCACTTCCGCATGGCATCCGCCGTTTCGAATTTATGGTGATGCCGGGTGAAACTCAGGAAGAACTGAGCAAACCTGAAAACATCGCCAAATTACTGTCTAAAGTATTACCGAATGCTGAAAATATCGAAGTGATCCGTCAGCGTGTTTATACACACAATGCCCGTATTGCTGATAAATTCCGTATTGACCGTATTTTACTTGCCGGCGATGCCGCACACATTATGCCGGTATGGCAAGGTCAGGGTTATAACAGCGGTATGCGCGATGCCTTTAACTTGGCCTGGAAAATGGCATTGGTCATTCAGGGCAAAGCTACCCCAGATTTATTAGATTCTTACCAGATTGAACGTAAAGACCATGCCAAAGCTATGATTGATCTTTCAGTAATGGCAGGCCACGTACTTGCGCCACCGAAAAAATGGCAAGGTTTCATCCGTGACGGTATTGCCTACGCATTGAATTACATCAAGCCGATTAAACAATATTTGCTTGAAATGCGTTTTAAACCGATGCCGAAATATCATGACGGTGCCTTGCTAGCAGACGGCAAGAAAGAATCTCCGGTCGGCAAGATGTTTATCCAGCCGCAAGTGAAACTTGAGTCGGGTGAACAAGTTTTACTGGATGAGGTGATTGGCAATGACTTTGCCATTATTGCCTGGGGAGTCGATCCTCAATGGGGCCTCTCGGATACCACCATGCAAGTCTGGAAAAAATTAGGCGTTAAATTTATTCAGGTCATTCCTGAAGTTCAGTTTGGCAATGAAAACCGCAAGCAATTTGACGGCGTGATTACTCTGGGTGATATTGGTACCGATATTCGCAGCTGGTTTGGTAAAACCTCTGAATCGGTTGTTATCTTACGTCCTGACCGCTTTGTGGCAGCGCTTACGATTCCACAAACGCTGGATCACGTGAGCCAACAACTGTTTAAAAAGCTACATGTAAAATAATGCAGATATAAAAATACATTCACTGAATCATATTCAGAGACCTGACCACGTGAAAGCGTGGTCTTTTTTATTTCCACTTATATTAAGTAATTAAATTAATCATTTATTTTCTGAAACCACGGTACATTTTTCATGGAGTCACGCTGTGCCAGAAGCTGAATAAACGGCTTGAACTCATCCAGATACGGCAAAATTTTAAAAGAGATGGCAAAAACCAGCCAGTAACCCAAAAATAAATCTGCTGCTGAAATTTTCTCACCCAGCAAATACAGATTTGCTTCTTGCATACCCTTTTTTAGAAATGCCAATACGCTCTCCTCATGACCAAAAGTCAGGCTCCGTTTTCTTTGTTCAATTTGCTCATTCGGCACGTTAAGCCCTTTTAAATCCATATATTCAGTCAAAGGACCATGAGCAAAGAATATCCATTTCAGATAGGCACCGCGCTTGGGATCATCCAGAGCGGGTGCCAAACCTTTTTCTATATATTTATCAGCCAAGTAAGCAAATATAGCCGCGACTTCAGAAATTACGATGCCCTGATCGACCAGACAAGGCACCTTTCCCATAGGATTAATACTCGTATATTCAGCCTGATGCATGTTTTCATAAGGCACTTCTATCTGTTCAATCTGGTCTTCAATATCTAGCTCTTTCAACAGAGGCATCAAGGTCATGCCACGCGACTGGGCATTGTTATATAGCTTCATCATTTTCATTCGATCTCTATTGTTATTTTATTTTTTGAGTATAAAGCGATTTCATTGCGTATAGATGAGTATTATGTGACAGATTCATCCGGTGACGATGCTTTCGCCCGTTTAAAAACATCACATGATTTGAACGTTTTTTTTAAAAGAACCCCATATAGAACTGCTCTTTCAAAATTTTTAAAATCAGTTCAATCAGCTCATTTTTTTGTTCTTTGCGATAACTGGCCTACAGGTCAATCATCGGTAAAGGTTCGATGGTATTTTTCACAATAATTTTATCGCCCAAGAGCGGAATCACATAAGCCGGTACCAGACTCCAGCCTACCCCCATCCCGACTAAATTGACATTTAACAGAATATTGGTCGAGTGCTGTACGACGTTGACATCCAGTTTAGATTGCTTAAAGAAATCGGTAATAATTTTATGCAGCTGCGGTGAAGCATCCTCATCACTAATCACAAAATCTTGATGATTAAAACTCTTGATACTAATATGCCGCTGATCGGCAATCGGTGAATCTTTAGGTACGATTAAAGCCAGAGGTTCACTAAAAATTTGCACATGTTCCAGCTCATCTGATTCATCGACATAGCGGGTAAAGGCAATATCAATATCGCCTTTCTTTAACGCTTTCAGCTGGTTGGCATCGGTCAGGCTATGAAAGTTGATTTTGATATCGGGAAAATGAGCCCGTATATTCGGCATGATATAGGGAAAAATTTTCATTTCTGCCACAGGCACAAAGCCAATATTCAACTGGTCTTTGTTCAGGTTGGCAATTTTCCGCGCATCATCAATGGCTTTTTCTGCATGCTCCAAACTGAGCAATGCTTCTTTTAAAAAGGATTTTCCCGCTTCAGTCAGTTCAACTTTACGGTTGGATCGAACCAGTAACTGAACACCGACCTCATGTTCCAGATCTTTAATTTGCTG